>JAQWQN010000116.1 GCA_029244465.1 Pseudomonadales bacterium | reverse complement strand
ATGGCCGATTAGCAGATCAGGAAATGCCCAAGGGCGAATTGAACGTTCGTGCCGACCGAGAAAGACGTCAGACTTTTCTGAATTGGCTGCAGGATCCGGACAAAGTGTTGTATGACGATACTTTGTCCAAAGCATGGCGTAACTACAACGACAAACGTCAGGCTCTGCATGATGAGCGGGGGCGTATTGCCCAGCTGATTTTCGGTGAACCAAAGCGGAATTACGAGGATGCGCGAGCAACGTTATTATCATCGGTGGGCGTCTTTCTCTATAACCGTTGGAAGGGAGAGTCCGTTGGTAATCTGCGGGCACTGCGTGAGTACCTTTTCAATCATGAAGACACCCGCCAGATTCTTAAAGTAAGTGATATCGAAGATGCGCGCGGGTTGGTGCACGCATTACACCGTGACCCCGAGATGGCAGCAATACTGCGCGAGAGATTCTCCTACGAAGGCAAAAAGCTGATAGCGCTAAAAGGCCTGGACGAAAAGAACGATAATTTTGTCGCGAAACTCATTACCTCTGAGCTTAATCTTGCTCTGACTGGTCCGGCCATGATGGGCATGACCGAAGCGACTGACATACAAAGTAACCGAGCTCTGCTGCATGCACGATTCCCGCAGTACATAAGCGGCGTTGAAGCTGGTGGCAGGCCTGTCGCGCTCACCGATATGACAGTGTTAGATGTCTTGTTGGATGACGAGTTGCGACATGACTTCATCCGTGAATGTGAGAATTTACTGCTATTCGACTCAGTCTATGATCAGGTGATTGCCAACTTGGACTCAATTGCTGAAGAAGCCAAAACTGATCAATTGCTTTCTCAATCTTCGATGTCACAGTTGCTCGAAACGACTTTAAATCTTGCTGTCTCTGGTCTCACTATCGAACCGGTTGGTGGTGCGATGCAGCCCACCGCAGACCAACTCCGCGACCAGCTTGTTGATTGGTATCTGCGCATTCAAAAACATGCGAAAGGCAGCGATTTTTTTCGACAGGTCGAAGAATGGAAGAAAGTTAGCTTTTCGCATCTGGCCGATGCGCTGTTTGTTGTTGTGACCTACCTATTCGAGAACTTACTTGCATCCTACATTGGCTCTGTTCGAGAGGGTAAGACCTATCAGGGACGCATTGCGCCGAAGAACATCGGACGGCGAAAGGATTTTTGGAATCGGCTGGATATGGCCTACAATGACTTGCTGATGCAAGACGTTCTGCGTCGCCGCAAGAACACGAACCGTTTTGATTACGCGGACATCATCGATCGTTATCTGGAAGCGTTCGAGCCTCGTTTCGACGAGCTACTCAGTTCAGACCCATGTTCATTTCCTGGCTTTCGTATATCCATCGAAGGGGCGTTGAATAAAGGCCTGCCGCCATGCGGTATCGTGGCGGGTTACGGTACGCTCAAGAATGGCAATAAACACCGCGTTGGTGTGCTTGTATCGAATGTATCTTTTCAGGCTGGCGCATTTGATATGGCGAGTGCTGAAAAATTCTGTCGTTTATTGGTCGAGTGTGCGGAGCAGCATCTGCCTGTCGTTTGTTTCGTTTCATCAGGTGGCATGCAGACTAAGGAAGGTGCCGGTGCACTGTTTTCGATGGCTGCCGTCAATGATCGCATCACCCGGTTTGTGCGTGACCACGACCTGCCGGTAATCGTGTTTGGGTTTGGCGATTGTACGGGCGGCGCGCAGGCTAGTTTCGTAACTCATCCGTTAGTACAAACCTTCTATTTTTCAGGCACGAGCATGCCGTTTGCAGGTCAACTCGTGGTGCCATCGAACTTGCCCCTCAATTCCATCTTATCGAACTATCTCTCGGTGACCGACGGAGCCATGCAGGGATTGGTAAAACACCCGTTCTTCCCCACCTTGGACGAAGAATTACGCGCCATAGACCCAGCGATCCCGGTAGCGGTAGAGACAGCCGAAGAAGCGATGGATCGAGTGCTTGCCGGTGGTTTTGCCAATCAGCGACCGGTGGTTGTCGCGCACCGTCCGGTCTATACCGAATCCGAGCTAGAACGACCCGTGAAGAAAGTTTTGATTCATGCCCGCGGTTGTACCGCCGCAAAATTGATACGTATCGCGCAAAACAACGATATCAAAGTCGTTTTAGTGCAATCTGATCCTGATATGGACTCAGCTGCAGTTGACCAGCTTCGAGAACAAGATTCTGTTGTCTGCATTGGCGGTAACACGCCCGACGAGAGCTACCTGAACGCTATGAGTGTTCTGAGTGTGGCCGAGAATGAGGGCGTAGATAGCCTTCATCCTGGTATTGGCTTTCTTTCCGAAAACTCCTCTTTTGCTGAGTTGGTTCGTCATCATGGCATCAATTTCATTGGCCCCTCCGTCGCTTCTATGGAAACTATGGGGAACAAAAGTAATGCCATCAACACGGCGTTACGGCTCAAAGTTCCGGTCGTTCCTGGAAGTCATGGCATCATGACTAACCCTGAACGCGCGGCTGAAGTTGCTGAAGACATTGGTTATCCCATTTTGATCAAGGCCGTTCACGGCGGTGGTGGTAAGGGAATTCAAGTTGTTGAGTCAGGCGAGAATTTTTTTGAACTCTTCCATCGGGTGACCAACGAAGCGCGTAGTGCTTTTGGTAATGGGGACGTCTATCTGGAGAAATACGTAATCTCTCTCCGGCATATCGAAGCGCAGCTTTTACGTGATTCACATGGCAACACGCATGTGCTCGGCATCCGCGATTGTAGTGTTCAGCGTGACAAGCAGAAGGTGATCGAGGAATCAGGCTCGACGATGCTGCCCCCTGACCTTTTGGCCACGGTGAAGCGCAGTACGGCGGCGATTGCAGATGAAGTTGGCTATGTCGGCGCTGGCACGGTTGAGTTTATTTATGATTTGAAATCCAACGCTGTCTACTTTATGGAAATGAATACACGTCTGCAGGTAGAACATCCCGTTACCGAATGGACCTCCGGAATAGATATTGTTTCCCAACAATTCAATATAGCGGAAGGTGGCTCGATTGCTGATATTGCTGTTGTTGAAAATGGTTATTCGATCGAAGCCCGGGTTAATGCCGAGCGCGTCCAGCAAATGGGTGACGGCGAAATAGTCTTCCGACCGCATCCTGGGGAAATCGGTGAATGCACATTTCCGGATGATGACGGCGTCGAGATTATCGCGGCGGCGGCGGCAGGGAAGTTTGTCTCTCCTTATTATGACAGCATGGTCGCTCAAGTTGTTGTCCATGCTGAGGACCGCAACGCTGCAATTGCTAAACTCGATGAGTATCTGAGTCGCGTAGAGATCAATGGCATCTGTACCAACATTCCTTTGTTGCGACGCATATTGAAGGACGATGTCTTCATTGAGGGTGTCTACGATACAAACTACCTGCCCGAGATGTTGCAGCGATCAGATGTCGCCAAGCTGATCGTTGAAATTGAAGCTTCTGCCGGTGATGGCGGCATCGGCATTGACATCGAGAGCATCCAGATTGAAGAAAGCGAAGAATTGAAAGTACTCGCCCCGGCTACCGCGATTTTCTATTCGACGCCTTCTCCGTCAGAACCTGAATACGTGACCGTAGGCGACAAAGTCGGGTTGCAGCAGACGCTCTGTCAGTTAGAAGCGATGAAGATTTTTACCCCTTTGACGTTGAGCGACTTTAACGGTGACGTTGAACTTTATGAGAACATCGAGTTTGAAGTCACTCGGGTCAACATGAGCAGCGGTCAACAAGTTAACGTGGGCGATCTTTTGTTTGTAGTGAAGCCAATCCAAGTCGAAGCGTAACCAGTACCTAGCCTCTACTTTGTTTTCGGCAGAGACTTTTATGCCAGAAGTAGACGAATTCCCTGAATGAAGCAGAGGGTAGCTATCGTCAGAATGATGATCTGGCTGACTTTCTGAAACTGGGCGTCGCTCCATTTTTCTAAAACCATCGTTCCCGCGCGTGTGCCGGCGACGGCGATCGTCATAGCGATAGCTATGAGCCAAATGTCGAACTGTACCGCCACGCCGATGAAAAAGCCGTAATAGAGAATCTTAATGAAGTGCCCAAGGGTCTGCGTAACGGCTTTGTTGGCCACGATTTCGTGGCGGGTTAGTGGTGTGTTGTGATAGAACACGTCGAGTAGGGGCCCGGAGGCTCCCGCTAAAAGTTGGGCCGCGGTGACCACAACGCCACAAGAGATCGCGGTCAGAGGTTTCAGCACATCCAGGCCTTTTAAACGTTTGCTGAGTCGCGCGAACCATGGGAATAATCCCACTAGCACCAGGACAACTCCAGGCTCTGGAACAAACGCAATCATCATAAATACGGCCACTGCGATGCCTGCGCCTGCGGCGTAGTTGGGCAAGATGTCCGACCGTAAGTGTTGTCGTAGGAACCAGGCGCGGGAGCCATTCGCTGTAGCCTGAACCGCGCCATGTAGAATCATGGCGCCTGCGACGCTCGAGAGCGAGACCAGCACGGCCATTAAGATCATTCCGCCAGCCATTCCGACAATACCGGAGAGCAAACTGGTCAAAAAGACCGTGACGAGAATAAGTGCGTAGAACATTCAGGCAGCTTAATGGGGTCAAATAATGAAAAAAGAGAATAGCTGGAATATGATTAAGTCCACTATGTAAAGGACCCGGCAGTTGATCGAAAATCTTGAAACACTGGTCGCGCTCTATAAAGAGGGCACGATGATGGAGGCGAGTACTGCGCTGAAGATCTCTCAATCTGCGGTGAGTAAGCGGATTGCCAACCTCGAGCGTTACTATGACCGCAAGTTGATAGAGCGCCACGGCCGTCGCGTGGTCCTAACCTCGCACGGCACCCGATTGGTTGAGAAAGTGACGCCACTTCTTTCTGAACTACGGAGTGTTTTTCTTGAGGATCAAGCCTTACGCAAAGGCCGAATCATAATGGGTGTTTCTGAGGCGATTTTGGCCAGTTGGGGACCAAAACTTTTTTCTGAGGCCGGCGACAGGTTGCCAGGTATCGAGTTTGAATTTCATGCTCAACGCTCTCCGGTGGTCCTCGATCGGCTACGATCAGGTGAATATATGGTTGGAATCTGTACCGGTACACCGGATGCCGACACTGACCTAGTGAGCGAAGTCATTCGTGAAGAACCCATGGTGATAGTGCCTTCTGGGCTGAGATCACTCAAATACACGCCCGGTGATGCGCTGAATGTGATCACGATAGAATCACGGTCCGGCGCTTGGGCATCAATCGAAGACGCGATGAGCGAACTAAATCTACAACGTAGCGTGTCACTGGAATCGTTTTTCTCAGTGGCGCAAATGGCGATTGCTGGATTTGGTCATGGGCTCATTCCTGCAGACGTTGCGCGGACTTTGGGTGTGCCAACCGATGAGGTGATTCCGCTGGCGACCTATGGTATCACCCGCCCGGTGCGCTTTGTTGCGCGTAAATCCATGTTTGCGCAAGAGCTCGTCCGCTCTTTCTACCAGGAAGTCAGATCGCTCGCGGCAGCTCTTTAGACGGTCTTCGGGTGTGATTGAGTAGGGCTAGGATTTGGATGCGAGGGTTTTGAATGCTAGATTGGACCCATTAATCGGGAGGTAGACAATGGCACCAATCAACTACGTCGATGCACTCAATCAGCATTATGGTTCGCTCGGGTTTCCGTCGTATGAATGGACGATTAACGAAACCGCGCCGCTCACTAGGCCCGGCAAACCACTGCGGGATTGTCGGGTAACCATCCTCACCTCAGGTGGTGTTTCTCATTGCACCATGCCAGGTTTTGCCCCTGATGCGCGCAACGATCATCGCCTCGATGCTGTGACCGAGGATGCGAGCAGCGCCGACTTTGCGATCAATGATAGTTATTACAATCATGCGGACGCCGATGAGGACTTGAATTGCGTTTTTCCGATAGATCGTTTGCGTGAGATGGTCGCAGCCGGTGAGATCGGGAGTATTGCGCCACGCTTCTGGAGTGGCTTTATGGGGAGAATCTACGACCGGACTAAAGTCATTGAGGAGTCAGCACCAGCTTTTGTGGAGAAGTTGAATGAGGATGGTGTTGATATACTACTCGCCGCACCTGCCTGACCTCTTGACCACCAAACCGTTGGTTTGGTATGCCGAGCCGTAGAACAAGCGGGCATTGCTACCGTCTGTTAC
>JAQWQN010000021.1 GCA_029244465.1 Pseudomonadales bacterium | reverse complement strand
GACAAGTATTTCGTTTGAACGACCACGCGTGGCTTGCGCAAAAGCATCACCAGTACGATAGTTTATTTCACTAGGGTCCATCTCGTGACCCTTGGCCGATCGGACCCAGCCCTTTGCAGAAACAATGATGGTTACCGGGTCGTTAGTGAGCAAATCTTCTTCACTAAAAGCACTCGCATCTTCAACGTTCACCAAAGGCGAGCGACGCTCGTCACCATATTCCTCAGCAACCGCTAACAGTTCATTTTTGATGAGGGTGCGCATCCGCGCTTTGGAGCCGAGCGTTTTCTCAAGGTCGGCTTTCTCTGCAGCAAGCTCATCCTGCTCGCTTTTGAGTTTTATCTCTTCAAGTTTCGCAAGCTGGCGCAAGCGCAGATCGAGAATCGCATTCGCTTGGATTTCGCTGAGCGTGTACGCTTTCATCAGCTCTTTTTTCGGATCATCTTCTTCACGGATGATCCGTATGACTTCATCGATATTGAGGTAGGCGATCAACAAGCCGTCAAGGATGTGTAATCGGTCGTTGATCTTCTCGAGACGAAAATTTAGTCGCCGCGTAACGACGTCGAGGCGATAGGAAAGCCACTCTTTCAGAATCTGCGCGAGGTTTTTGACTTGCGGGCGATGATCAAGGCCGATCATATTCAGATTGACTCTATAACTACGTTCTAAATCGGTCGTCGCAAAGAGGTGCCTCATCATGCGTTCCAGGTCGACCCGATTAGAGCGAGGCACCAAGACCAGTCGCGTTGGACTCTCGTGATCCGACTCGTCTCGCAGATCCACCAACATAGGTAGCTTCTTGGCGTGCATCTGTTGCGCAATCTGCTCTAGAATTTTAGCCGGTGATGCATGATGTGGCAGAGCTGTGATGACAACTTCACCATCTTCCTTGTGGTAAACCGCTCGCGCCTTAATGCTCCCTCGACCGGTCTCGTAGGCTTGTCGAATCTCCTCACGTGGCGTGATAATCATCGCCTCCGTTGGAAAGTCCGGTGCCTTGATATGCATCATCACGTCAACGACCGTTGCTTTCGGCTGATCCAACATATGAATACACGCGGAAATCACCTCATTGAGGTTGTGCGGTGGAATATCTGTTGCCATACCGACTGCAATGCCGGTACTGCCGTTCAGCAGCACAAAAGGCGCTTGCGCAGGCAACAACTGCGGCTCATTAAACGTACCATCAAAATTCGGCGTGTAATCAACCGTTCCTTGGCGACTTTCGGCAAGCATCAACTCAGCGTACTTAGATAGCCGAGACTCCGTATACCGCATAGCGGCAAACGACTTAGGATCATCAGGGGCGCCCCAGTTGCCTTGGCCATCGACGAGTGGATAACGAAACGAAAAAGGCTGTGCCATGTGCACCATGGCCTCATAACAAGCGCTATCGCCATGCGGGTGGAACTTACCGAGGACATCGCCAACAGTTCGTGCAGACTTCGCAAACTTAGCTTGGTTATGCAAGCCAAGCTCACCCATGGCAAAAATTATGCGCCGTTGGACAGGTTTCAACCCATCACCGATGTGCGGCAATGCGCGATCATTAATGACGTACATCGAATAGTCGAGGTACGCACGTTCCGTATAAACCGCAAGTGGCATAGATTCCACCGCGTCTGGGTCTTGAACTTCTTCAGTCATTCTAGCTTCGCGTTAATTAGTGATGAGTGGGATACGGGTTCCCGCGTAATTCAAAACAAAAGTTAGCTTACAAGCTCGGCTTGATCGCCTTTCGTCTCAAGCCAAGCGCGACGATCTGACGATCTCTTTTTAGCCAGTAGCATGTCCAGCATCTCTTCGGTCTTGTTGCTGCCGTCAAGCGACAGTTGCACCAAGCGGCGCGTATCCGGGTCCATCGTTGTTTCTCGTAACTGCAGGGGATTCATTTCACCTAGACCCTTGAAACGCTGAACCACGGGCATGCCGCGCTTCTTCTCAGCTGCAATACGATCGAGCACACCAGACTTTTCTGACTCATCCAGGGCGTAAAATACTTCTTTGCCCATGTCGATACGATACAAAGGCGGCATCGCTACATAAACATGTCCTGCATCGACTAACGCACGAAAATGTTTGACGAACAGAGCGCACAGCAATGTCGCTATGTGCAGCCCGTCAGAGTCAGCATCCGCCAAGATACACAGCTTGTTGTAACGTAGCCCGTCAATGTTGGCTGAACCTGGGTCAACCCCCAACGCGACGGCAATGTCGTGCACTTCTTGCGAGGCCAAAACTTGGCTCGAATCAACCTCCCAAGTATTCAAAATCTTACCGCGCAGTGGCAGTACCGCTTGGAATTGTCGATCGCGGGCCTGTTTGGCCGAACCGCCGGCCGAATCTCCTTCGACCAGAAAGAGCTCTGCCCGATCTGCATCCTGGCCAGAACAGTCAGCGAGTTTGCCTGGCAGCGCGGGCCCCGCTGTAATTTTCTTACGCGCGACTTTTTTAGCCGCTTGGGTTCTCCTTTGAGCATTGCCAATTGCGAGCTCGGCAATCTTCTCGCCTTCATTCGGATGCTCGTTCAGCCACAGGCTAAACGCGTCTTTCGCTGAGCCAGATACGAACGCCGCCGATTGCCGCGATGATAATTTTTCCTTGGTTTGTCCAGCGAATTGCGGATCAGCCATTTTAGCGGAGAGCACATAGCTGCATTGTTCCCAGAGATCCTCACCGGTCAGCTTGATGCCACGCGGAATCAAATCACGAAACTCACAAAATTCCTTCAATGCCTCGCTCAGACCAGAACGCAGTCCGTTAACGTGGGTGCCACCTTGCACCGTGGGTATCAAATTAACGTACGATTCCGTTACAAGCTCGCCACCGTCCGTGACCCACTTTAGTGCAAAATCCGCGGCTTCCTGATTCCCTTCGGCGCTGTGCAGAATAATCTCATCTGGAATCGACTCGGCACCAGCCAGTGCATTAGCCAAGTAACTCTTTAAACCGTCTTCATAGAACCAGCTGTCGGTCTCACTATCTTTGCCTGCCAGCACGGACAGCGAGACTCGGAGTCCTGGGCAAAGGACCGCTTTCGCTCGCAGTAGATGCTTGAGTCTGGGAACCGAGATATTCGGCGAGTCAAAGTAGCTCGCTTCGGGCATGAAGTGAATGCGCGTACCCGTGTTCCTTTTACCCACCTCACCCATCGCTCTCAGTTTGTTCTTTGGCTTTCCCTTCTCATAGCGCTGGCTATGAAGCTTGCCTTCTCGCTTAACTTCAACCTCGAGCCAAACGGACAAGGCATTCACAACTGAGACCCCAACGCCGTGCAGTCCACCGGAAAAACTGTAGTTCTCGTTGTCAAACTTGCCGCCAGAGTGCAACCTCGTCATGATCAACTCGACACCGGAGACTTTATGTTGCGGGTGCATATCAACCGGCATACCACGCCCGTCGTCTAGCACCTCGATGGAGCCATCTTTATTTAAGGTGACTTCGATCTCATGCGCATATCCCGCAATCGCTTCATCAACGCTGTTATCAACCACCTCCTGAACGAGGTGATTGGGGCGAGTCGTATCGGTATACATACCTGGACGCCGCCGCACGGGTTCTAGACCGGAGAGAACCTGCAGTGATGCTGCAGAATAGTTTTTTTCAGCCATTAGTTGTTAGCTGGGTACCTCTATACAAATTGTCAGGATTTTGCTGCCATCAGCGTTTTAGTAGCGGTTCAATCAAAAAATCTTTCGCACGCCCAACTTGGGTTGTCACCGCACCATCCGCCTGGAGTTCTATCCAACGAAAACCTGGGTAACGTCCATCACCATAGTCATCTATCGCGAAGGTCTGACTATGCGGCTTAAACTGAAAGCAAGTAGATGGCGCACCATAAACGGGCAGATTTGCACACCGCCCGCTGACTTCTTGATGCGCATGCCCAAATACGATCGCCCTGACGCGTCCAATCGTCAGAGCATTTGCACCCGAACGGCTGCGTCCAGTGAGCAATTTTACCAACTCTTCAGCATTTTGGATCCTGTCTCTATCTAACCACGGCGCACCCACCGCAACGAAGGGATGGTGGGCAGTCAGCAAAATGTGCTCCGCATCCGTTGCGTCTAGGGACTGTTGAACCCGTGACCTATCGTCCGCCGTAACGTTCGCTGGTGTTGATTCGTCTTCGTGTGAGTCAAGGCTCACAATCGCCCAGCTGCCAATTCTCAAGTCGTTTTGTGGCAATGCGGACATCGCCGCTAGGACGTCGTGGTTTCCAGGCGTGCACACAAGGGGTGCATCCGTATATTGGCGCACCGTTGCGAGAAATCGCTCATAGACCGCTGGTAGCGGATCATGGGCTAAGTCACCGGACGCGATCACCGCGTCTGGTGTTCGGCCCGCCGTCGCCTGTCGAAGTACCGCCTCAAGTGACGCCTGAGTATCAACCCCTATTAATAGACCATCCTCGACTACGAGGTGGCAGTCGGTGATTTGCAGTACGTTAATCACTCAGTCAGAAGGATATGGGCTGGTTCGATGCGCCGTGCGTCAGGCACAGCGTCAAAAACTCACCTAAGAAACGGTTCACCTGCACTTTTTCATCGCGTTGCCGCATGCGGGCATTTGGGTAGTCATATTTACCGTGGAAACGATTCTGGTTTTGATAGGAAATAACTTCAGCACTCTGAGCATCATGATAGACCCGTATCGTCATCTCTGGCGTCGTCGCCATACCCATCCACTTTTGATCAGACCTCACCGCCATGTGCAAAACAGTCGTATACCGTCCTTTATCTCCGACGGTAAAGACAACATCGGCCTTAAAGCTCGGTAGATAGAGGGCAAAATCGACCGAGTCGCTCGTGCGCAAATTCGGGAACAGGCGCTTGAGACGATGGTAGTTCGCGTCACATTCGGCCATATGACCACCTAGATCAACGCTATAGCCACCCCGCTTATCGGGCGCGCGTACGCCCCCCCTACCACCCAAAAGTACTTTCGAACGACTAACAATATCTGCACTCGTTTCTGGCCGCTTATCTGACAACTGCAGTCCCCTGGGACCTCGATATCGAATCCCCAATATACCCACCCGACCTGTTTGGGTCACCCCAATTATCGACCTATTCCACATCTTTGCGTTGTAGACAAATAGAACCAATGTAAGAACTGCAACGACTTTGTCATTACTAGTGGTATAGAATGCCGGCCGCCTTTGGAGTTTTGATTTAAATGATATCCGCTAATAACCGTCGCGCCCAATCCTGCCTACACAGATCCCTGGGTAGAGGTGCATTGATCACAGCGCTGTGTCTCGTGCTAAGCCCTCTGACAAACGCTGCTAATTTGCTCGATGTCTACGAGGCTGCAAAATCAGACGATGCCGTCGTCGGCGCTGCACGAGCAAGCTTCGCTGCCACGCGTCAGGCAATCCCTCAGGCACGATCAGCGTTAATGCCACAGCTAAACGCAAGTGCACAGACGAGCTGGACGGAACGTTCTTTCCCAGGCTCAATGATCACCGATCCGTTTAGCCCGCTCGCCGGCCAAGAGCTCCCGGATCAAAAATTTAACGATCACAATTACAACGCTCAATTGCGCCAACCTCTCCTCGACATGAATGCCTGGTTTTCGCTCGGCGGCGCCAAAGCTTCAGTGGGTGCGGCGCAATACGATCTCGCCGGTACCGAACAAGAACTGATTGTCAGGGTCGTTCAGGCATACCTGAACGTATTGCGCGCACAGGATTTACTCGACTCAACAACCTCAGAAGAGACCGCGGTAAAGCGACAGCTTGAACAGGTCCAACAGCGTTTCGATGTTGGTCTCGTTGCGATTACCGATGTACTAGAGGCTCAAGCCGTATATGACAACGCAGTGGTTCGTCGTATTCAAGCTGATGGTGACCAGGACATTTTCTTTGAAACACTCGGTACACTCTCGGGCGATTCGTATGACCTGCTTGATCGTATCTCAGAGCGATTACCCATTGTTGATCCAAATCCTGCTAACGAGGAAGAATGGGTCGACACCGCACTGACTCAAAACCTCGGCATTCGAGCCGGGCAAGAACAACTCACCGCAGCTCGCCGGACCGTAAGAGCGCGCCGCGCTGGCCACTACCCAACCATCGACGCCACCGTCACTCAGATACATAGCGTCACCGGGGCACAAAACTTCTATGGCGCCGATACCACGGACCAAACCGTGTACGGGTTACAATTTAACATGCCGCTTTACTCTGGCGGTCTGACCCGCGCTAGAACCAAAGAAGCCCAGGCACAAAAGAATCAGGCTCAGGAACTACTGCTCAACCAACAACGAAATGTTACCCGAGATACGCGCAATCTCTATCAGGCAGTCGCCACTGACGTTGTTCGTGTCAAGGCGCGCTTAAAAGCGATTCAATCTTCTCAGTCAGCACTAGAAGCTACCCAAACCGGCTATGAGGTCGGTACGCGCAACATTGTCGACGTTCTGCAAGCACAGCAGCGTCTGTTTTCGTCGCAGTTTGACTACGCCGATTCTCGCTACAACTACGTCAGCAATCTAATGCGCCTAAAACAAGTTGCTGGTAGCCTGATTGATGCCGATTTAGCCGAACTGAACAATTTCACAGATGCCAGTGATCAGGTGACTCGATTAGTATCACTCAAGAATCGTAGCGGCGATACGAGTCCTAACTAGCTCCCGCACCTTTTCCTGAGCACCCCGGTTCGCAGTGACCACTTTTGCAATCGACTTTCCAGCTTGAGACCGAACCTCATCGTTCTCAAGCCAGTCAGCGGCAACTCGCGCTAGCTCCTGTGCATCTGTCACCGTCACTAGCCCACCCGCCTGCGACATTGTCTCCATAACATCAGTAAAGTTATACTGATGTGGGCCCGAAACCACTGGGATTTGACAGAGCGCGGGCTCTATCGGGTTGTGTCCTCCGACTTCTTCAAAACTGCCACCAAGAAAGGCGACATCGGCGAGACCGTACAGGTATAGCAAGGCCCCCATCACATCACCCAAGATGATATCTATATCCTGCTGCAGGGACGTCTCACTCTGCTTGCCAACAGCAAAGCCTGCGCTCTGGCACAACATTGCGACCGCATCCACCCTGACTGGATGTCTGGGCACCAATATAAGACGCAGATTCGGCATACGTTCGCGCAGTAGTTGATGGGCCGTGAGCACAATTTCATCTTCGCCTGGGTGTGTAGATGCAGCAATCCATAGGGATTCACCTTCCGAGATGCCAAATTGGTGCCTCAGTTCATTTACACGAAAGGAGAAGTCTTCGGGCAAAGTTTGATCATACTTCACGCTCCCAGAAACGATGACCCGGTCCGGATCAGCCCCCAGACCGATAAACCGGTCCCGATGGGCCACTGTCTGACACGCGAAAAGTTCAATTCCGCCCAACATTTCTCGCACCAGTTTGCCTAACCGCGCATAGCCCCGCGCAGACCGAGCTGACAGCCGCGCATTCACCACCATGATCGGTATGTTGCGGCTGCTCGCTCGCTGTATCCAGTTGGGCCACAACTCCGTCTCCATCAAGACCAGCACTCGAGGCTCTACGGTCGCAAAGAAAGCATCCACGGCACCACCAAAGTCGTAGGGTGCATAGCAGTGCGAGACGACATCGCTCAGTCTCTCCTGAACTTGGGCAGAACCCGCAGGCGTCATCGTCGTAACAAGAAATGGAATATCCGGAAAGATGCCTTTCAACTCTCGAATGAGCGACGCCGCGGCAATTGTTTCCCCGGCAGACACGGTGTGGAACCAAACAGATCCTTTTTGCACCGACCGCGGTACCGAGCCAAAACGTTCAGATTGGCGCAAGCCATAGTCTGATTCCCGACGCGCACGCAGCCGCAGCCGCAAAGTAACCAGGGGTCGAACGAGGAATAGGACAAGTTGATAGAAGATCATGCTCATGGCTTGCAGACTGATAGGTCACGTTTAAACTGTCAATGCACCAAGATCCAGAGACACGACCCAAGGCCGACAAGTGCTCAGAAATGAAACCGAATGAATAATATAGAACTGCGTCGTGACCGCGACCAGGTTGACGGTCTGACACAAGACCAGACGGACGTCGACATCGCGATTGTGGGTGGCGGTATTGCCGGTTGTTGGTTACTGCGTCTGTTGTCCAACAAAGGTTATCGAGTGGTCCTCTTCGAGGAACGAGAGCTTGGCTGCGATCAGACACTAGCCTCGCAAGGCATGATTCACGGCGGACTCAAATACGCACTCAGTGGCATTCTGAACGGTTCATCAGAGGCGATTGCAGGCATGCCTGCTCGTTGGCGAAGTTGTATCGCTGGAGACGACGATATCAACCTCGAGGGCCTCCCGCTCCTCGCTGACACCTATCACATGTTTGCCGAGCGTTCGACCTTAGGTCGCTTGACTACATTCTTTGCCAGCAAGGCACTACGCGGTCGAATCGATCGTCTCGATCCAAATCAATGGCCAAGCGAGTTTGCAGGGTTTACCGGCACCGTTTATGACTTAAACGATTTCGTCGTCGATGTCCCGGCGTTGCTCTCCCGTTTGGTCTCAGGCCTTGAACACTGCACATATCAACAACGCGTTGACGCAACGAATCTAGTGGCAACACCGGACGGCTACCAAATCATGACAGGCAAAACAACGTTCAAGGTCAGCACGCTTATCAGTTGCGCTGGTAGCGGCAGCAGAGAACTGATCGACACCCTGGCTATAGACGAGTTACAAACTCAATCTCGGCCCCTAAAGCAAGTGGTCGTGCGCCCAAAACACGGCGTCAGAATGAATGCGCATTGCGTCACGGGTGTTACCGGTAATGAACCTAGGTTGACGATAACGAGTTATGGCGAAGGCGCCGACCTGGTTTGGTATGTCGGTGGCTTGCTCGCAACGACCGGTGTACAACGCAGCGATGCAGCCCAGATCGAATTCGCCAGACGCGAGTTAGCGCAGTGCATACCCTGGTTAGATTGGCGTGGTGCTGATTACACAACCTTTCAAGTCGATCGCGCCGAGCCTTTGCAACGTGGAGGTGTTCGACCGGACGAAGCGTACGTTGCAAAAATCGACAATTTTGTCCAATGCTTCCCCACCAAGCTGACCCTAGCCCCAGACCTCGGCGATCAAGTTTTACGCGCGTTGCCACCCGCAGACCAAAAGCTCGCCGCTTTGCCCGCACATCAGCAAACCGTCAACGTAGGTACCTTTCGTTGGTAGCACCGCTAAAGCGCTTCGCCTTTGGCGATACAGGCATGCAAACCGCAAGACTCAGTCTCGGTACCGTGAAGTTGGGGCGAGACAAGGGCGTAAAGTATCCGACAAGTTTCGCTATCCCCGACGATGATGCGGTCAAAGCACTCCTTAACACAGCCAAGGATCTCGGTATCAATATGCTCGACACCGCTCCAGCCTATGGCAAAAGCGAAGAGCGTCTAGGTAATTTTCTCAAGGGCGAGCGCGCCGGTTGGCTGCTCTGCACTAAGGTTGGTGAAACGTTCGATGGCACTCAGTCTAGCCATGACTTTAGCCCAGAGGCCGTTAGCGCAAGCATCGAACGCTCCCTCCTGCGTCTGCACACGGACTACCTAGATGTCGTCCTGATCCACTCAAACGGCGCAGACAAAAAGATTCTCACAGAACTAGGCACACTCGATGCGCTTAAGGACTTAAAGCAGGAGGGGAAGATTCGTGCCGTCGGCATCTCGCACAAATCCGTTGAAGGCGCCGAGCTGGCATTGTCCCAAGGCGTTGATGTGATCATGGCAACCCTCAATCCTGACTATCTGGCAGATCAAGCAGTCATTGCGACTGCTGCACAGCAAGGGTGTGGTGTCTTGATAAAGAAAGCGCTCTCAAGTGGCCATGGCCGCGCGTGCGATCTCGCCTTCGTCGCAGCTCAAACCGGTGTACACAGCATCGTTGTTGGCACAACCAATCCCGAACACCTTATAGAAAATGCCCGTCAGCTGATGCTTGACTGAAGACCTTCAGCAATCCGCTCGACAATGGCGCTCGTCGAGACGTCTTCGACCAAACTTAAGACCTGGACCTCACCACCGTAATTTTTAACTATATCCGCCCCCACAACTTGGTTGGCGCCATAGTCTCCGCCTTTCACCAAAATCTCCGGCTGAAAGAGTTGCAAAAGCGGGATCGGCGTATCTTCTGCAAAACTAACAACCCAATCAACACAACCCAGCCCCAGCAAGACTCGACTACGTCCTTCAACTGGTATCACCGGGCGCCCCTTACCTTTTAGCTTCGTCACA
>JAQWQN010000113.1 GCA_029244465.1 Pseudomonadales bacterium | reverse complement strand
CGCAAAGGATGTGACACCATTGCCTTGGAACAGACCGGCAATACCTCCGGTCAAACCTGCGACCACTTCATCTTTGCGTGCGATCATCGTTGGGACATCGACACTGACATCACCTGCGTTGATACCAATATCAGCTAATTCATACTTGGCCTCAACGTACTTGTGTGAAGCATCTAACAGTGCTTTCGAGGGGATGCATCCCCAATTCAAACAGGTTCCACCAAGAGTTGGTTTGCCATCTTTGCCCAATGCTCTGTCTATGCAGGCAGTATTCATACCAAGCTGTGCACAACGGATTGCTGCTGCGTAACCCGCAGGACCTGCACCGATAACGACGACGTCGAAGTTGTTACTCATGAAGTCTATTACTCAAAGTTCTAATAAAATACGGGCCGGATCCTCAATCATACCCTTGATCGCTACCAGGAACTGCACCGCTTCGCGTCCATCGATCAGTCGATGATCGTAGGACAAAGCCAGGTTCATCATTGGTCGAATAACTATTTCCCCATCCACCACCACCGCACGCTCCTGAATTTTGTGCATACCCAAGACGCCCGTCTGCGGTGCGTTCAATATCGGTGTCGACATTAGCGAGCCAAATATCCCACCATTGGAAATCGTGAAGGTGCCACCTGCCATGTCTTCGAGCGCGAGCTTGCCAGCCCTCGCTTTCTCTCCATAGGCGTTAATTTGAGCTTCAATTTGTGCCATGCCAAGCGCATCCGCTTCCCGTACGACAGGTACGACCAAGCCCCGATCGGTTGATACAGCCACACCAATGTCGTAATAGCCGTGATAGACAACGTCTTCACCATCAATAGAGGCGTTAACGGAAGGGAAACGTTTGAGCGCCTCAGTCGCTGCACGCACGAAAAAAGACATGAACCCAAGGCGGGTACCGTTGTGTGCCCTCTGAAAATCCTCTTGGTATTGCTTGCGAAGCGCCATGATCGGCGCCATGTCCGCTTCATTAAATGTCGTAAGCATGGCCGCATTGTGCTGCGCTTCGACCAGCCGTCGCGCGATGCTGGCACGCAATCTGGTCATCGGAACTCGTCTTTCAATACGTTCGCCAGACATCTCGGGCGCGATGGCGTCGCTTTGCCAACGCTCTTCTTTCGCCGCCGTCCTAACCGGCTCATTGTCACCAATACGCTGCGCGCTGCCTTGTGCGACCGCTTTCGCGACATCTTCTTTTGTGACTCGACCGTCACGACCACTACCAGATATCGAATCAATGGCAACACCTGACTCTGACGCTAACTTTCGTGCCGCGGGACTGGCGCCATCAACCTCGTCAGGCGCAGAGGAAGCGGTTGATGCAATGAAAGCAGCATCTTCCTTGGCAGCTACTGAGCCAGCTTCAAACCGACCAAGCAGTTCTTCCGATTCAACCACCTCACCAACCTGCTTAATAATCTCAGTAAGTGTTCCATCGTCAAGCGCCAGGACTTCCATGACCACTTTATCCGTCTCAATGTCGACCAAAACATCATCGCGACGCGCAAATTCACCAGGTGCCTTGTACCATTCGGCGACGGTGCCCTCGGTGATCGATTCTGGAAACGCTGGTGTTTTAATATCCATTTTGTTTGTCCTGCACCCGTCTGATCACAACAACTTGTGGTGAAGAGTATTGAAAGTCCTAACCAAACAGTGCATCTGTCACGAGTTGGTTTTGCTGTTCTGTGTGTATGCTTGCATGCCCAACCGCAGGCGCAGCGAAAGCATCTCGGCCTGCATAGACGAGATAAAGGGCATCATTATGCGCTAAAACCACCCGACGCAAACGGTGCTGCATGCTATACCAAGCGCCTTGATTCATCGGCTCTTCTTGACACCACACGACCTCTGCTAGATTCGTATACACACCAATCGCGTTGGTAAATTCTTCTTCCGGAAAGGGGTAAAGCTGTTCCATACGAATGATCGCAACATTTGCTGCATTGTTGGCGCGTCGAGATTCCAAGAGGTCGTAGTAGACCTTACCACTACAAATCACCAATCGATCGACCATCTCTGGGTTTTGTTCATCAATTTCTTCGATAACATTCAAAAAGCGCCCTGAACAAAAGTCATCCACGTCGGAAACGGCCTCTTTGTGCCGCAATAAACTCTTAGGTGTCAATGCAATCAACGGCTTTCTGGTGGGCCGCAATGCTTGGCGTCGAAGCATATGAAAAACTTGCGCGGGGGTGGATGGCACACACACCTGCATGTTGTGTTCAGCACAAAGTTGAAGGAACCGTTCAAGACGTGCCGAGCTATGCTCCGGCCCTGCCCCTTCGAAACCATGTGGAAGAAGCATAGTCAACCCACACAATCGCGACCACTTCGTTTCACCACTGCTAATGAACTGATCGATGACCACCTGCGCACCATTCGCAAAGTCTCCGAATTGCGCTTCCCACACCACCAAGGTGTTTGGTGCTGTTGTCGCGTAGCCATATTCAAATGCGAGCACAGCTTCCTCAGAAAGCAGAGAATCATAGATGTCGAAAGTCACATCTTCCTTCAAAAGATTAAGCGGGATAATTCGCTTACCTTGGCTCTGATTGTGCAACGCGGCGTGCCGATGCGAGAACGTGCCAACGCCAACGTCCTGGCCCGTTAAGCGTACGTGTACATCGGCGTCAACCAAGGTCGCGTAGGCCATGACCTCACCAAAACCCCAATTGGCAGGTAGCTCTCCATCAGCCATCTTTTGGCGATCTTCTAAAATCTTCTGCACTTGCCGGTGCACCGCAAATCCTTCCGGCAGATTGTTCAGTTCAGCGGCGAGTTCTTGAAACCGTTGCTTCGCAAAGGTGGTGTCCGCGGGCGCTTCCCAATCGCGGTTTAGGTAAGGGTTCCAATCGACAAAAAGAGATACATCTGGCTCTTGAACAATACTTAATGCAACCCCGTCACCATTTTCAAGCTTCTCGCGGTTGCGATCCGCGAGCTCTGTCGCCTCTTGATCGCTGATAACCCCCTCCAACACCAGTTGGTCGACATACAACCGCCACGTGGTCGGATGGGAGCGTACCTTCTGATACATAATCGGCTGCGTCTTCATTGGTTCTTCGGATTCATTATGCCCACGCCGGCGGTAGCAGACTAAATCGATCACAACATCTTTGTGAAATTCCATTCGGTAGTCTGCTGCGAGTTGGGTGGCAAAAACGACCGCCTCCGGATCATCCCCATTGACGTGTAAAATCGGTGCTTGGACCATTTTGGCAACTTCAGTGCAATACTCCGTTGATCGCGCGTCAATTTGCCGATGCGTGGTAAAACCAATCTGGTTATTAATAATTATGTGCACGGAACCACCGGTGCGGAAACCTCTAGTCTGGGACATCTGAAAGGTTTCCATCACAACACCCTGCCCGGCAAAGGCCGCGTCACCATGAATAATGATCGGTACAACCTGCATACCTTCATAGTCTCGACGACGATCTTGACGAGCGCGCACAGACCCCTCTGCAACCGATCCAACGATCTCCAGATGCGATGGGTTAAACGACAAGGCGAGATGCATTTCCCCACCCGCCGTCATGACATTAGAGGAAAAGCCCTGATGATACTTCACGTCGCCACTACCGACGCCAGGTGTGACGTGGCCATCAAATTCATCGAACAGTTCTGATGGATTCTTACCCAACACGTTAACAAGAACGTTCAAGCGCCCACGATGGGCCATCGCTATAACAGACTCCCGCACGCCTTGAGAGCCCAATCGCTGCAGAAGTTCATGCAACATCGGAATCAAAGTCTCGCCACCCTCCAAACCAAAGCGTTTGGTTCCCGGGTAGCGACGCTGCAGATACTTTTCAAGCCCTTCTGCCGCGGTCAATCGTTCCAAGATGGAACGTTTTTGCTCCGGCGTAAATTTCGCCCGACCACGCGCCGCTTCGAAACGACTTTGCACCCAAAGTTGCTCGCCTGGATCCACGATGTGCATGTATTCGGCAGCGATGGATCCGCAATAAGTCTGCTCAAGCGCTTCAACCAACTCTCGCAACTTGGCACTGGTGTCTCCGTATTGAAAGGTACCTGTCTGAAAAGTCTCTTCGAGATCTGCAGGATTGAGATGATGATAGGCCAGGTCAAGCACCGGCATGACCGGTCGCTCCATCATTCCCAGAGGGTCTATATTTGCGCGCTTGTGCCCACGGTGACGGTAGGCTGAAACAAGATCTTGAACACGCATCTGTTTACTTTCGTGCTCTGTCGCAATATTTGTAGCAACTTTCTCTGGTCTGGCCTTGAGTCGGTTGCGACCTAAGCGTTCAAAGTGTTGCACTACTGTTGAGTGTGCTTGCTCATTTTGCAGGTGGTTATCCGAGTCTACGAACGAGGCAAAATATGCACGCCACCTGTCACCAATTGCCATTGGGTCTTCAAGATAGGTTTCGTACAGTGCTTCTAGGTAAGCTGCATTTTGGCCAGACAAATGCGAACTGCGCCGCATCCGCTGCATGAATCCGTCATCGATTGGCGTGTCGCTCAAGCTAGTATCCTACGAAAAGTAAGAATTTCCCGTTTGCTCTAAGCCCCTTGTTGCATAAGCATAGTACGAATCTTGCCTATCGCGCGGGTTGGGTTTAAGCCCTTGGGGCATACGTTGACGCAATTCATAATACCGCGACAGCGAAAAACACTAAATGGGTCGTCCAGGTTCGCCAAGCGTTCGACCGTCGCCGTATCACGCGTATCCGCCAGGAATCGATAGGCTTGTAACAAACCAGCGGGGCCAATGAACTTATCAGGATTCCACCAAAAAGATGGACAGGATGTTGAACAACACGCGCAGAGAATGCATTCATAAAGTCCGTCGAGTTCCTCTCGGTCTTCCTGACTTTGAAAACGCTCTTGAGCGGGCGGTGGGTTATTGTTGATCAGATAGGGTTGGATTTTCTCGTACTGAGCATAGAACTGGCTCATATCAACGACCAGATCCCGAATCACTGGCAGTCCCGGTAGTGGTCTGAGCACCAACTTGCCACGCTTGATAACCTCGGAAACCGGCGTGATGCACGCCAAACCATTTTTACCATTCATATTCACGCCGTCCGACCCACAGACCCCTTCTCGACAAGAACGTCTATAGCTCAGCGTCGGGTCTTCCGTCTTTAGCAATTCCAGCACGTCGAGAACCATTAAATCCCGGCCATCCGGCAACTCTAATTCCATCTCCCGCATCGCTGGCACTTCGTCTATGTCGGGGTTGTAGCGATAAACACTTACTTGCATGTCTATATGTCCTGAATTCAAATAATTGCGGTTAGTAAACCCGCTCCATCGGCTCAAACGTGTCTACAGTCTTCGGCGTGAAATTCACATCGCGTTTGCCCAGGCGCTTCTCGCCGGGGAAGTAGAGAGAGTGCGAAAGCCAATTCTCATCGTCACGTTCTTGATAGTCATCGCGAGCATGCGCTCCCCGACTTTCCTTTCTCGCCTCAGCAGCAATCGCCGTGGCTTCGGCAACTTCCAACAAGTTGTCGAGCTCAAGAGCTTCTAATCTAGCGGTATTAAAAGCACTCGATTTATCTGGCAGATGCGCCTCGCCGATGCGTGCTCGCAAGTCAGCCAGAGCCTTGATACCCGTTTGCATATGCTCTTCAGTACGGAACACACCGAAGTTATTTTGCATCACCGTCTGTAGCTCTTTCTTCAGAGCAGAGACACTCTCGCCACTGGTTGATTCATTCCATCGATTCAAGCGCGAAAGTGAAGCCTCTAAATCTGAGTCACTGGCATCACGATAGGAAACCCCCTGACGCATCACCTCTTCAATATGCAATCCAGCTGCACGACCAAAGACGACCAAATCGAGCAGTGAGTTACCGCCCAAACGATTGGCACCGTGAACACTGACACAAGCGACCTCGCCGGCCGCATAGAGACCTTGAATCGCCTCATCAGCACCATCAACTTGCGTCAACGCTTGGCCGCTGACTTGAGTCGCAATGCCGCCCATCATGTAATGACAAGTTGGGACTACGGGTATGGGTTCCTTAATTGGGTCGACGTGCGCAAAGGTGCGTGAGAGTTCCAAAATTCCAGGCAGACGACTATTCAGCACATCTTCCCCTAGGTGATCCAGCTTCAACATCACGTGATCCCCATCCGGCCCACAGCCTTTACCGTCGAGAATCTCCATAACCATGGAGCGTGCGACCACATCACGCCCGGCCAAATCTTTA
>JAQWQN010000272.1 GCA_029244465.1 Pseudomonadales bacterium | reverse complement strand
TCCATCGCCTTCACCGACGGCACTTATATTGGTGCTGTACTTGACAGAAATGGCCTACGCCCATCGCGGTACTACATCACTGACGACGACAAATGCATCATGGCCTCGGAAGTGGGGGTCGTTCCGGTTGATCCGGAACGGGTGATTGCAAAAGGCCGTCTACAGCCCGGCAAAATTTTCCTGATCGATTTCGATCAGGGCAGAATGATCCCAGACGAAGAGTTAAAAACGGAACTTGCCGGACGCCGTCCCTATGCAGATTGGCTAGCAGAACAACGCCTCGAACTCTCAGAGGTACCTGAAGCCGCCGGTGCCGGTTTGGACAAACGCACACTGACACAACGAATGCAGGCTTTTGGGTACACGCAGGAAACCATGCAATTCATGCTTCAGCCGATGGTTTCTGAGCTTCGTGACCCCCTAGGCTCGATGGGCAACGATGCAGCACTCGCGGTTATGAGCACTAAACCGCGTATGCTCTATGACTACTTTAAACAGCGTTTTGCCCAGGTCACTAATCCAGCGATCGATTCGATTCGCGAAGAAGTCATCATGGCTCTCGATTGCTATATCGGACCCGAAAAAAATCTGTTGGAAACGACAGCGGCGCAAGCTCACCGTCTGCGTATTCCGCATCCCATTCTATCCAACACAGAACTTGCCTCCTTGAAAGGCATGGATCATCGCGGTTGGCGCAGTAAAACGATCGACATTACCTACCCGAGCAGAACCGGAAGAGAAGGCTTGGTCAAGGCACTGGCCCGCATCAACGAAGAAGCCCATAGCGCCATCGCTGAGGGCTTCAGTTTGGTGGTTCTTTCAGACCGCGCCACCGCCCAAGACCGCCTCGCGATCAGCTCCTTACTCGCTGTTGGATGCGTCCATCAACATCTGGTCAAAGCACACGCTCGCACACAAATTGGACTGGTGATCGAAAGTGGTGAAGCACGTGAAGTCCACCATCATTGTCTGTTGGTTGGCTATGGCGCTGATGCGATTAACCCCTATTTAGCCTTTGAATCGCTTTGGGATGCACGAGCTCTTGGACGCCTCGACGGCATTGCTCACGTACAGAACGACGACGACATCATAGCGGCCTACCGCAAAGCAGTGGGCAAGGGCATGTTAAAAGTGATGGCGAAGATGGGGATCTCGACGCTACAGTCCTACAAAGGTGCACAGATATTCGAAGCTGTCGGTCTCGCAGAAGATGTTATCAGCTTGGCCTTCACCGCCACCGCATCGCGGGTGCAAGGCGTTGGGCTTGAAGTCTTAGCTGAGGAAATGCAAAAGCGCCATGACTTTGGCTATCCAGATCGCAATGTGATTCCATTGAGCGTCTTACCAAATCCGGGCGATTTCCACTGGCGGCGCCATGGCGACACCCACATGTGGGATCCCAAAGCTGTGTCATCACTACAAAACGCAGTGCGAACAAACAGCGACGAGGCGTACTGGAATTTCGCTAACCACATGAACAATGAGAATACACGTCAGTCCACGCTCCGTGGGTTGTTAACGTTCAAAGCACAAACCGCGATTGATATCACAGAGGTCGATTCCGAATCAGAAATCGTCAAGCGGTTTGCGACCGGCGCCATGAGCTTCGGTTCGATCAGCGCTGAGGCCCATGAATCTTTGGCGCTCGCCATGAACCGATTAGGCGGCAAGTCCAATACCGGCGAGGGCGGAGAAGATCCAGAAAGATTCAAAACCCTGCCTAATGGCGATTCCAAACGCTCTGCCATCAAACAGGTCGCGAGTGGCCGTTTTGGGGTCACGATCAACTATCTTAGCAACGCCGATGAACTTCAAATCAAGATCATCCAGGGTGCTAAGCCAGGCGAAGGTGGTGAACTACCAGGTGGCAAAGTCGACGATTACATTGCGGGGCTGCGGCACTCGACGCCAGGTGTAGGTCTCATCAGTCCGCCGCCTCATCACGACATCTATTCCATTGAAGACATGGCACAACTCATCCATGACCTCAAGAACGGCAACCCAAATGCGCGGATTAGCGTCAAACTCGGCGCCGAGATTGGCGTCGGAACCGTTGCTGCAGGCGTGACCAAAGCTCGCGCAGATCATTTGGTCATCGCCGGCGATACAGGCGGTACTGGGGCGTCACCGCTCACGTCCATTAAGCACGCCGGCGTACCTTGGGAACTCGGCATCGCCGAGACCCACCAAACGTTGGTCATGAACAATCTTCGCTCGCGCGTCGTTCTCCAGACCGACGGTCAACTTAAGACTGGGCGCGACGTGGCTATCGCGTGCCTATTGGGTGCCGAAGAATTCGGTTTCGCAACGGCTCCACTGATCGCACTTGGCTGCATTATGATGCGCAAATGTCACTTAAATACTTGCCCGGTAGGCATTGCGACTCAGGATCCCGCATTGCGCGAGAAATTTGCAGGCGCCCCGGAACACGTCGTTAATTACATGTTTATGGTCGCGCAAGAACTGCGACAGATTATGGCCGAACTCGGCGTCCGCACTATCAACGAGATGGTCGGGCGAGTCGACCTGCTCGACATCAACACCGCCGTTGATCACTGGAAGGCGAAGGGGCTCGATCTGGCCGAAATCCTGACTCCCGCTCAGATACCAGAGGAGTTTTTGGGTTCCTTCGCGCAGCATGATCAAGACCATGAACTAGATCGCGCGCTTGATAACAAGTTAATGGCACTCGCAGAACCAGCAATCAAAAATGGCCAGCAGGTCAAAGCAGAAATGGATATCGTCAACACCAATCGTGTCGTTGGCGCCATGCTCTCGAACAAAATCATTCGAGAAGTGGGCCCAGAGATGCTCCCCGAGGACACCATTCAATTTAAATTTAATGGCAGCGCTGGACAGAGCTTTGGCTGTTGGCTCGCCAAAGGTGTCACCTTGGAGGTGGAAGGAGACGCGAATGATTTCACCGGTAAAGGGTTGTCTGGTGGAAAGCTCATTATCTACCCACCCAAGAATGCACAGTTTAAGCCGGAGGAAAATATCCTTATAGGCAACGTTGCCCTGTACGGCGCGACGTCCGGAGAAGCCTACTTCAGGGGCATGGCGGCAGAAAGATTCTGTGTTCGTAACTCGGGCGCAACGACTGTCATCGAAGGCGTTGGTGATCATGGCTGCGAATATATGACCGGCGGTCGAATAGCGGTGCTTGGACCTACCGGGCGGAACTTTGCTGCCGGGATGAGCGGCGGCATCGCCTACATCTGGGACCCGCACGATCAATTCGATACACAGTGCAACATGGAGATGGTGGAACTGGACCCCGTGGAGTCTGTGGAAGACAGAGCCGAGTTGGAAACCATGATCCGAAATCACCAGGCATATACCGGCTCAACTGTAGCAGGGGCCTTGCTCGATAACTGGGAGCACTCTCTGCTGCAGTTCATCAAGGTCATGCCAACCGACTACAAACGCGTTTTGGAAGAACGCAAGCAAGTGAGTGCCGGTTAGCTTTTAGCATCTACCGCACTAATAACAAGCAGACAGCTAAGAACAAGAATTTATGGGCAAGCCAACCGGATTTATGGAATTCCCCCGCAACGCGGCATCGTATCGTGACCCCGCTGAGCGACTTTTGGATTTCAAAGAAATTTATACCGCGCACGACGTCGAGCGCCTTACAACCCAAGGTGCTCGCTGCATGGACTGCGGTGTTCCGTTCTGCCAATCGGAGGATGGATGCCCTATCCACAATCTCATTCCGGAGTGGAACGACCTCGTCTATCGAGACCAGTGGCGCGACGCCCTAGATCGTCTCCATAAGACCAACAACTTTCCTGAATTCACGGGACGAGTGTGTCCGGCTCCCTGCGAAGGGTCATGCGTACTCGGCATCACCGATCCGGCCGTTACAATCAAAAACATCGAAATGGCCATCGTCGATCGAGGCTATCAGGAAGGATGGATCGTCGCCAATCCCCCTTTATCACGGACAGGCAAAAATGTTGCGGTAGTTGGCGCAGGACCTGCAGGGCTTGCCGCGGCCGACCAGCTTAACAAGGCAGGCCACTACGTCACGGTCTACGAGCGCGCTGACCGCATAGGCGGTCTGCTCATGTACGGCATTCCGAACATGAAGCTTGCTAAAAAAGAGGTCGTTGAACGACGCGTGCAAATCTTGCGCGACGAAGGCGTTGAATTTCGAGTCAGTTCACCAGTTGCTGATGGTTCAAACGGCTCTATTTCCGTCACTGATCTCAAGGCGGAACAGGACGCGGTCTTACTCTCAACCGGTGCAACTGTACCGCGCGATTTACCAATACCTGGGCGTGAATTTAAAGGCGTCCATTTTGCTATGGACTTTTTGACCGCCAACACAAAAAGTTTACTCGACTCCAACCGTGAGGATGGTAGATATATCTCGGCTAAAGACAAGAACGTCATTGTCATCGGCGGTGGTGATACCGGAACCGACTGTATTGGTACGTCGTTACGCCACGGCTGCAAAAGTCTTGTGAATTTTGAGCTCTTCCCGAAACCGCCGGAAGATCGTGCAGCAAACAATCCTTGGCCAACTTGGCCACGCATCTTCCGTGTTGACTATGGTCACCAAGAAGCAGAACACATGCAAGGCAAAGACCCTCGTGTGTACAGCATTTCCTCCTTGCACTTCATCGGCGACGACGAGGGCAATCTTACCGGCGTACGGACAGTCGATGTCCAAATGGTCGATGGTCAATTTCGCAATATTGAAGGTTCTGAACGAGACTGGCCTGCAGACCTCGTTCTACTCGCAATGGGCTTTCTAGGACCAGAACATGCCGTCAGCGACCCCCTCGCTGTCGAATATGACGAGCGTTCGAACTACCTTGCTGGATACGGAACGTACACCACCAGTGTCGATGGTGTCTTTGCTGCCGGGGACTGCCGACGCGGTCAATCCTTGGTCGTTCGCGCGATCAATGAAGGTCGTGAAGCCGCTCGAGAGATCGATCACTACCTCACGGGTGCCACTGAACTGCCTTAATTCGCTACCCCCTATGTGTGAGCTACATGGGTCAAGGGTGCACCTACCTAACGTCACGTTTGCACTTGGCCATGCTGCGTGGTGCCTAAGAAAAAATTAGACTGAAGGCGATTCTCACATCGATCTGCGACTGCTCCAGCCGGTACTAATCATTTGCTATAAAGGCGTCTGGTAGTCGAAGCACACGACCAAGGCATGAGTCATCACGCCGATAGAGATTAGGCGCTATATCCTGCATTTTCTATCCGATGACTTGTCCAATAAACCTCCTCGCTAGGGTGAACATTTAGACAGCGAACAGATAATCTATATGCTGGAACGATTGCCTATGACAAGGACTCTCTGGAGCTCCGAATAGTCCTGCTCAATCACAAAGTCCTCGCTCAAAGAGACGAGCGTCTTTTCGATCGACTTCAGGCTTGTGACAAAATGCTGGGCCTGCGCCTCGCTCAGACCATATTCGGCCGAATCAATTATGCGCTGGTGGTCGATGATTAGCCTCGCCTGGTATTTCTTAACGCAGTTTGTAAACCGCGTCACCTTGCGCTGGAATCTTTCCCTCTCGCCCTCAGTATTCGATTGACGCACCCGCGGCTTAACGCATTCATGCTCCGGAATGATGTATCCCAACGACCACGACACCTCGGGGTGGATTTCAGCGGCTAAAATTGGACTCATCAAAAAACCAGTCAAAACACCCCATATCCTAAATTTATTCATGCTGACTACCCTCTAGTTGCTGACCTAGTCGCTGATCGCATCCTGAACCAAAGCAAAGGTTCGGATCCAGGGCTGAACGCCAGCCAACTCTCCCGTTAACCGCGACGCTGCGCGTTGCGCTGCGGCTCGATTAGAAAAGACCCCGTAGGTGACAACATACATAGTTTTACCGTTCCTGCGCAGTGGGTACATTGCAAACTCTGCGGAATCGCGTTGTCTCTTGATAAGATCAACCCCACCTCGTGGACGAGATAACGTCATCAGTTGCAATGTGTAATTTAACCCGTTCTGATCGCGCAACCACCTCGGACCATTTATCGTAGTTGGGAAATCGTTGCCTTTCAGTACTGCATCGGCGACAGGAATCGGCGACTCGCGAATTGCGGTTACTCGCTTCTCTGGCTGCATATTCTGATTCGGGATTGGCCTTGGCCCGGCCTCGGATAGGGTGTCCGAATCCACTGGTTCAACTGACGGCGCCGCAATCGGCGCATCGACGATCACAGACTCCTCAGCAGTGCCAACCTCCGCGGTGGTTTTACTACCTGTAGATGGCGCCGCTTCTGCAATCACACCGGCCATGTCTATCCCTTCTATTGCAGACTGTCGCTGCCCTTCAGGCAAACTCTCTGTAGCTTCGATTTCAATCGCCGCGAAAGCCGTCGCTTTTTCAGCTTGCTGCGCACCACCCCCGTCCCGCGCTACCGCACCATTTTCTATCATGAGAATGTCATTTGGGTCACCCTCTTCAAGCGCCGGCTGCAAGTAGAGTTGGTAAATCAGGAAAACGAGGACAGCAAGTATCGCCACAAGGAGTGTATGTTTCTGCGGAAATCCTCCACCCAACTCTCGCACTTGGCCGGTTTCTAGATCAGCCAACAACTCGTTTGCCATGAAGTCGATCACGTTCGGATTACCACCCGACCGCTCCGAAATTTTAGCGACTTGCGCGTTGGTGAACGGTAGACGGCCTCTGTAGTGTGCTTGCGCAAATCTCCACTCCAGATAATCGCGCACATCTTGGACCGGGAATCCACTTAACCTAATCTCGAACCACTCGACCTCATATTTTTTGGCAGCCTGATTAACATGCGTCATCAGGGTTGTTTCAGCAAACATCACAACGCGCAGCGCAGACTCTGAGACTAGCCGCATCACTAAAGATACCGCGGTGTGCGCCAGCAGGTGTGCATCATCAAACATCACAACGCACATCCGCTCGCAAGCCGCTTCTTCCTCCACATGCCGCACGAGAAGAACGATGATATCCTCCATGTG
>JAQWQN010000271.1 GCA_029244465.1 Pseudomonadales bacterium | reverse complement strand
AGTTGCCAACCTCGAATATCGGTTCGCGAAGCGCCAGCGACTATGTCCATAGAGAGCGCCAGATCTTCGGCTGAACGAGCCATGGGGCCTACGACTGCGATGTCGGGTGGTGCGTAGCCGCCAGGCAAAGCATGTCCCTCGTCAGGAACAATTCCCCAAGTTGGTTTATGGCCGTAGATTCCGCAGAAATGCGCGGGGTTGCGAATGGATCCGCCGATATCTGAGCCGGCTTCGAGTCCGGTCAATCCCGCGGCAAGGGCAGCAGCAGAACCACCTGACGAGCCACCGGGTGTGCGGGTTAGATCCCATGGATTGTTGGTCTGGCCGTAAATGTCGTTGAAGCTTTGGAAGTCGCCGAGATTCAATGGCACGTTGGTTTTACCGAAAAAAACCGCGCCTGCACCTTTGAGCCGTCGAACGCTTTCCGCATCAGATGATGCGATATTGTCTTGGTACTCTGGAATTCCCCAGGTCGTTGGTAGCCCTTCAATGTCGTAGGCTTCTTTTATGGTCATCGGAACACCATGCAATGGTCCCAGATCCTCGTCCCGTGCAAGGGCGTCATCAGCCGCTTTGGCGGCTTCGCGGCCGCGTTCAAAATCGCGTACAACGACCGCGTTAATCTGGTCATCGTATTGCTCGACGCGTGCAATATAGAGCTCTGTGAGTTCTAGCGAACTGATGTCTTTGGCTTTGATAGCAGCAGCCAGTTCAGTTGCGGAAGAGTAAGCATCAACCATCACGTATCCCCTAACTTTGCAGCTTTAACCCTTAAGTGTATCAAGCCGAGTCTGCAAGACCAGTGCGCGGGAGCAAACAGGTTGCCGGCGGCTATTTATCGACGATAAGCATAATCGCCCCTCGTAATGCCCATTGCCTTCGATGTTGATCGCACCCCAGCACGGTCTTGGTAAGACGGTTGTTTACGCACACTGCGCGCTTAAGTAGATGGCTTTAGCCTATACGTTCTGTGATCGCTTCGGCCTCGTCGAGCCACGTCGTGATAGAAGAATTTATGCCTTGTCGCCAAAAGTCAGGGTCTCGTGGGTCTAGTCCGAATGGCGCCATAAGTTCTACAGCATTCTTACTCCCACCTGCCCGCAGAAGATCGAGGTACATTGTTTCAAAGTCTGCACCGAATTCGCCCCGCCTGGCAAAGAGCGATTGGGTAAACAGCTCTCCAAAAGCATACGCATAGACGTAGAAAGGCCGCAAAAAGTGCGTCACATAGGACCACAGGTTGGCAACGCTATCGTACGTGAAGAGTTCGCCGGGCTTGCCGTAGAAGTCCTCCGTCACCGTCAGCCAAATCGCATTGAAATCGTTCACCATCAACTTGCCGCTGCGGCGTTGCTCATGCACAGCGCGCTCGAAGTTTGAGAAAGAAATCTGGCGGACAACGGTATTGACGTGATCAGCTGATTTTTCCATGAGTAACGCGAGCTTTTGTTTTTCATCTGTCGTGCGCGACAGTACGTACTGAAAAGTCGTCATCTCACCGAATATCGAGGCGGTTTCGGCATAAGCCATGGGTGCACGAAACATGAGCGCGCCCTGCGTATCGGCCGCCAACATACCGTGTGCGCCATGCCCGACCTCATGTGCCATAGTCATCACATCGCGGGCTGATCCCATGTAGTTTAGGAAGTTGTAGGCGCGTGATTCGCCGTTCGGCAGGAGTACGGAGTAGTTAAAAGCGCCGCCGCCCTTACCCTCATATGGCGGCGCGTCGACCCATTGTCGATCTAACATTTTCGCAATCAGGTCGCGTAACGTCGGGCTAAACGAACCATAGGCCTCTAAGACCGTGTCGACACAATCCTGCCATGGCACGGTCTCCTTATTGGAGAATGGTAGCGGTGCATTTCGGTCGGACCAAGCGAGGGGTGTTTTGCCAAGGTGCTTTGAAAGTAAGCGGTAGTAGCGTTGACTCTGAACAGCGCCGACTTCCGCTACCGCGGTGTGCAGCGCTTCTACCGTATCGTCGTCAACTTGATTGGAAATATTCCGCGCAGACATTGGATTGTTGTAACCGCGTTCACGGTCTTCTACTGACTTGGCACCCAATACAACGTTGAGTGTCCGTGCCATGAGCTTATCGAATCCCTGCTCGCTAAGACCCTGGCTAAACGATGCGAGAGCGCTAGCACGTTTGTCTGGATCAGTATCGTTGTTCGCGATATGCAGGATCTCGGGCAAAGTCTGGGCGTTGCCGTCGAACTCAAAACGAAGCTCCGCTTCGCGCTCATCGATATAGTCAGACCACTCAGATGCGCCGAAGGGTGAACGTAATTGCAAGGCACGTTCTACGGTTTCTTCTAATAGGAATTCTCGGTTGGCGCGAATAAGATCCAGCATTGGTTTGTGTCTTGCGACGCGTGAATCGCGGCTTACAAGGTCGGCGTAGATGGCGTCGTCCATGCCAGAGATTTCATGATCGAAAAACGTCAGGTAGTTCGCGCTTGCTTCCGCGAAAGCTTCTTGCACTTGGCCCAAACGTTGTTGGATCCTTTGGTTGGTGGCGTCCGTACTCCGCCGTAGGAATAAATAAACCATGAGTTTGTCAGCGGCAGAGGTTATACGCGCCTGTGACTCAAGGGCATTGCCTAGCGTAGTTTTGAGCTTCCCTGCGTGTGCGGTATGGAACGACTTTAACTCGTCCAACAACAAGGCCAGATCTTGATCAAGATTGGTATCTTCAAGGCCTGTGTAAAGATCTGTTAAATCCCAACGCGCGGTCTCAAGCGCTTCATCGATATCGGCTTTTTGGTTCACTGATTGCTTCAAAATCTGGTTATAGGCAGGGTCATTATAGACCCTGTATCGACTCTTTTGTCGCAGCTCTTGGTTAGTTGAGGCTAGCCTGGATTTTGGCGATACCCGCCGCCCGGCTATCTACTTTATTCTTTGCGTAAGCCTCCGTGGGTAACTGTCCTAGCTTGTTGGCGAGAGCGATGGTGTGAGCAACGACGTCGTCAGCAGCAACCGCTTCGTCTAGGAACCCGGCATCAACTGCGCCTTGGGGGTCGTACAAAGTGGACTGTACAATGGCCGCGGTAAGATGGCGCTTGGACAGCCGGGCAGACGCAAGCTCATGCCCGAACACGGGCAAGGACATACCGATTGCGGTTTCGTTGAGTCCGATTTTGAAATCTCCAAGGCTGCCGACCCGTGTATCGCAAGACAGCAACATGAATGCGCCTGCCGCGATTGCGTGCCCTGTGCAAGCCGCCAGCAAAGGTTGCGGGTGGCAATACATGGCAAGGAGCATTTCAGCGCCGCGGTTCACCAACTTAGTAGCGTTGTCCGGGCCCTTCTTGATTTCATCGAGATCGAAGCCCGCCGAGAATAGACCCGCCCGACCGGTGATGACAACGGCTTGGGCATCCTTTTTGCCCTGGCTTAATCCTGCCATGACTTGATCGATCAGTGCATGCCCGACAACATTGGCTCTACCGTCGTCCAAGGTGATGAGCGCGACATCGTCACTAATTGCTAGGGTCAAGTTATTCTCCAAGTGATAGACCGAGTGGAGATATTGCCATCTCGACCGCGCTTTGTAATCAGCGCACGCTCTTGTAGAGTTCGCCTCACGTTTTTGGTGTGTTTTGGAGGGGATGACCGTGTACGAAGAGTATTTCAGCATTTGGGATGAGTTGGTTGCGCCCGGTGCAGATTTTGCTGTTGACACCATAGAGGTACGAGGCAATCCCTGCCGCGTATACACTACGGCACCAGCATCGTTGTGCGATTTGTGGCTGAGCTCGAGTCAGTTCGCGGATCGCGAGTACTTGGTCTACAACGAGGAGCGCTTAACCTACGCAGAAGCGCACCAGCAGGTTGCCAATCTTGCACGTTATCTTGCGGCTCAAGGTATCGGCGCGGGTGACTACGTCGCCATTGCGATGCGTAACTACCCGGAGTACATGCTGGCCTACTGGGCGATTCTCAGCACGGGTTCTGCGGTGGTCGGAATGAATGCGTGGTGGACAACGCCAGAAATGAGTTACGCCCTTAATGATTCCGCCCCGAAGGCCATTTTTGTCGACCAAGAGAGATATGACCGGATCGATCCTGAGGAGAGAAAGAATCTGCAGGTCATCGGCGTGCGCTTCGACTCGGAACAGAGCGACGTACAGCGTTGGCAGGATTGTGTTAGCGGTGATGCACAGCCGTTAGCCTTAGAGATCGATCCTGATAGCGATGCGTGTATCTTCTACACCTCCGGTACGACGGGTAGACCGAAAGGCGCCCAGCTGACCCATCGCGGCTGCGTATCCAACGTCTGGTCGATGATGTTTGCCGGTTCAGTTCTACGTCTCTTAGGCATCCGTAACGGGGTGGTCGATCCTGATATAGCGCCGCCCATTTCTGCCGCTTTGGTGACAACCCCGTTATTTCATGTCACCGCGAACAACTGTGTTGCCCAGGGCACGACGCTGGGTGGGGGCAAGCTTGTCCACATGTATAAATGGGACGCCGGGGAGGCATTGGACCTCATTGAATCAGAACGTATCACGGCGCTGACCGGCGTGCCGGTGATGGCCCGGGAAGTGATTGCGCATCCTAAGTTCGGCGCGACTGATACCTCGAGCCTGCAGAGTCTGGGCGGTGGCGGTGCGCAATTGCCACCGGATTTGGTCGGCAAAATTGATCAGTCTGTTGCCACGGCCAAACCAAGTACCGGTTACGGCATGACTGAGACCTGCGGGATCATTACCTCGATTGGCGGCGACTTTTTCATCGATCGACCCGACAGCTGTGGACCTGCAATGCCCTGCTATGAGACTAAAATAGTCGATGCAGAGGGCAATGAAGTCGCGAACGGCGGCAACGGAGAGCTTTTGGTGCGTGGCGCGCAAGTGATCCGCGGCTATCTGAATCGCGAAGACGCGACGGCAGAGTCGATACATGAAGGGTGGCTGCGAACGGGTGATGTTGCGCGCGAGGATGCCGATGGTTTTCTATATATCGTTGACCGCATCAAAGATATGGTGCTTCGTGGCGGTGAGAACATCTATTGTGCTGAAGTAGAGAGCGCGCTCTATGAACATTTGAGTGTTGCTGAGTGTTCAGTTTTCGGCGTGCCCGATGACCGACTGGGCGAGGAAGTTGGTGTGGCTATCTATTTTGGCGACAATCAGACGATCAGCGCGGACGATCTCCGCAGCCATTGCCGTGCGTTGATAGCGGCACCTAAAATTCCTCGCTACATCTGGATTCAAGTTGACCCCTTACCCAGAAATGCATCTGGTAAGTTCCTGAAACGAGAATTGCGGGAGACGCTGGATACGGTTCGGGCGATTTAGACTGACGCAACACCGCAATCCTTGTGCTTATAATGCTGATCAAGTCAGATTGGAGGGTGGACTATGACTGCGATATCTGCGGATTCCCATGTGGTTGAAGGACCGGGTGTATTTGTGGGTTTAGAGGAAAAGTTTGGCGATGAAGCGCCCCGGGTCATGTCGTTTGACGGCGACGGGGATCACATCGTTATTCCTGCGCGCGGTGCGACGGGGGTAAATGTTGCTCGAATGGGTTTAGCGGCAACGCGACTAGATCGGGAAACACCCATCAATCGTAATTTCGCACATAAGCCAGATGTCAGCGCCTTGGCAGACGAAGAAGTAAAGGCTTATTTCACGGGGGGTTACGCCGCTATGCGAAAAGGGCTCACCGATGGCGCGAGGCGAGGGGATGACCAGGATATTGATGGTGTAGCGCTGGAGTTTTTGTATCCAGGCTATTTTGCCATGTTCAGTATGCGCAACGTTGAGTTGCTGATTGCGTTGCAGAAAAACTACAACGATTGGCTGTTTGATCACTGCGCGGCATCGAACGGACGCTTGCAAGGTCTGGCTGCGCTACCTGTACAAAACCCCGAAGCGGCTGTCGTTGAGCTCGATCGCGTGATCAAAAAAGGTTACAAGGGCGCGGTGATTCCGTGTACCTCACCGGCTGATCTACCGTATTTCGACGCCGCCTATGACCCGCTCTGGGCGCGTGCTGCGGAAGCCCATTTCCCGCTTTCTATGCATGTTGGTTGCATGTCATATATGCCAAGGGAGCAGCGCGTTAGCAAAGTGCGTGATGGCATTGCGATGTATGCAGGCGCCGCCGCGACGATACAAGACACGCTGATTGAATTTCTCTGTCGCGGAGTCTGTGCACGACACCCTGGGCTGACGATGGTTGTGGCGGAGTTCAACGCGGGCTGGATTGCACATTGGTTGGATCGTGTCGATCAAGGCTGGCAACGCGAACTAAGAGGGGATCTGTCGGGCACTCAATATCAGCCGGTCGACGAAATCTGGCGGCGACAGTTCTATGCAACCATCGAAGACGATCAACCGGCGCTCCTAACGCGAGAGCTTATCGGGGAGGACCGGCTAATGTGGGGGTCTGATTATCCGCATACGGATTCGACTTGGCCGTGCTCAACTGCGGTGCTCAACGAAATGTTTGCCGATTATCCGGCGGCGGCCAAAGAAAAAATCACGCGCACCAATGTGATCGAGCTTTATGGCCTTTAGAGGCCATAAAGGAACGCAAAAAAAGGCGGCTTGAACCCACGGATTACTCCGCGTGTAGGGTTTATGGCGATAGTGCGGATTGGTGCCCTGCCCGAAGTGCTCGGTTAAGGCGGTTTGGTCCCACGTTGTTGACTGGTATCCCTTGGGATTGCATCACGGTGTAGATGGCGTCACTAATGTTTGGGCCAGTCAAGCTGGGTGTGTGTTTGCTGTTCTTAGAAAAAATAGTAACCGCAAACGATGACCCAGAAAGGAGCGTGGATAAATAGTTTAGTCGGCGTACTGCGGGCCTATTCGTCCGCGAGTCCTGGATGGCCTATGGGTTAGACCCTGTTGCCTAAGGTTGTCAGCGTGAAATCCGGCACAATGGGTCTAGCAACCCTCTGTTGAAATTGGCAGATATCATTTTCCGGTCTGATTATCTCTGTAGGGATTCGTCTGTGCTGTGCTTGGCAAGGGGCCTGTGACAGCTTTGGTTATGTATGCGCAAAAAAAAGCTCGCATAGCGAAAGTATGCGAGCTTTTAGCCTTCGAACCGAAGGGCGCTTTTATTTCAGTCGTTACTTACAGAGTATATTTGTACTGAAAAGTTAGCGTTCTGCCCAACGCTGTTGTTGCCGCCTGGTCCAGACTGTTGGGGCCAGTGTTATTGCAGCGCGTTCCGGTTGCACTGTAATTTGGGCAACGTCCTGGAATCGCGCCAGCGCCGACTACCCAGATCTCGTCGTTGAGATTTCGCCCGATGAGGTTCAACTGATGACGGCCGTCCTCGGTATAGAGACTTAAGGCGGCGTCGATGATCCAAAAGTCATCCTGTTCGAACGGATCGCGCGTCGCTGTGATCGCATAGTCGCCCGTATAGCGGAAATCAGCCGATAAGTTGACCCGCCAAGCGCCACCCAATGAGCGATCCAGGGACGCACCCATGAAACCACTCAGATCTGCGCTGCCAGCGCCGTCCTCGCCTTTCAGGTTTTCTCCCGTGGCGTTGATGAAGTCTTCAGAATAGCTGGTATCCGTTAACGCCCAGGCGCCGCGAAGACTGAGTCCAGGTACTGAAGTTTCCCAAAGGAAGTCAAACTCTAAACCCTCTGTTTCCAACGCCGAGGCATTGAAGGTGGAGAATTGGATAGCGACAGAATTAAATAACTGAACCTGAAGGTCAGAATACTCATATGAAAAAGCCGTTGCGTTCACTCGCAGCGTACCATCCAGGAAGTTGCCCTTCATGCCGACTTCAAAGCCTTCAGACTCTTCCGAATCGTACTGCAGGAAGTCAAAGTTACCATCGGTCGGTGCCAGTGAAGCCGTGGGTAGCGCACTGTTGTCTATGCCGCCGGATTTGAAGCCTTCTTTGTAGGCTCCGAAAACGCTGATGTCGTCATTGATATAGTAGTTGATGGCAATCTCAGGTGAGATGTTATCGTCGTCGAATTCAAGGCCATTGATGAGGGGCGGCGCGCTGAACGCGCCCTGAAGAAAGAGATGTACGTAAGGTATCTCGATCCTGCCACTCTTTTCTTCGTCGGTATAACGAGCACCAAAAGTCAGCTCCGTTCGCTCGTTAATATCCCAATAGACCGCTGCAAAGCCGGAAAATACGTCGGTATCTAAAAAATGGTGCTTGTTGTAGTCGTAGCCATTGCCGGTGATGGGGTCCGGTGCTACAAGGCCGATGTTGGCCGCGTACTGGTAAGCATCAAATTCCTGTTCGACTTCCTGTACGTAGATCCCTAACTGAAAGTTAACCGCGTTTTCGGTGTGGCTCGCCAGGCGCAGCTCTTGTGAGAAACTCTCGTAAACGTTGTTATGAAGGCCGCCGAATACGCCGGCACCATAGCTGTAGTCGTCCAGTTCCCAATGCTCTAAATCAACAATACCGGTCACGGCGGTCAGCGTATATTCGGGATGGAAGTCCCAGTCCATGCGCAAGGAAGTGAAATTGGTTTCTTGGTCGAGAAACGGGATGCCCTTGTCAAATCCGTGCGGCAGACCGATAGCCAGTGCTGGGTTGAGGTTTAGCTTGGAAGTGTTGCCGTTCAACTTGCAATCATCCCGGCCTTGGAAGAAGAGCGTGTCACCGAAAAGCGTTGTCGGTTGTTGAACGCCTTCAGCACAAATTTCTTCTGCCCAAGCACCACCAGCGCCATCATTATTGTATTCGGAGTAGCTGTACTTCAGTTTGGCGGTGAATGTGTCGGTTGGCTCCCAGACAACGGTAAGCCGAGAATTAAAAGACTCGTCGCCGTAGCTTGATGAGGTGCCGGCCTGTGGAGAAGGCGCAACGCCTTCTAACGGCGCTGGGTTCTTGCCGGCCTGAAAATTGTCGATCAACGCGTCATTGTGGGTGTAGCCCGCTGCTAGCCTGATTCCGAGTGTGTCGGTGATAGGCCCGGATATGACCGTTTCGTAGAACGTGCCTTGATGTTCTGTCTCGACGCCACCACTGAACTCGAATTCGAACTCATCGCCGGGGTCGTTGGTGACTATTGATGCAACGCCTGCAGTCGCAGATTTACCAAAGTACAGAGACTGCGGTCCCTTAAGCACTTCTAACTGCCGCATATCCATGTAGGAGTTGTGAATGAAACGGCCGCGGTTAACGACAACACCATCGAGGTTTAATGCTACAGAGTGGTCAAAGGCGGCTGAGATAGAACTCGAACCGATCCCTCGGAGTCGCAGAGACGAGCCGTTGCCGGATCCGCCGGGAGCGATGACCATGTTTGGGATCATCTTGGCGGCGTCGACCAGACTGGTGATGTTGTATCGCTCTAGATCTTCTTCGGTTAGAGCAGCGATGGTCACGGGTACGTCCTGCAGGGTTTCTGCCTGCTGACGAGCGGTGACGATGATTTCTTCCATAACGTCTTCGTCGGCAAAGATGTAGGAATAGGGCATGGCGAGCGCCACGCTAGTAATGGCGAAAGCCATCCTTTTCAAAATGGTTGGATTCATTAGATTCCCTCTCCAGTTTTAGTGGTCGCAAAGCGGTTTGTTCTCAATTTTTTCTCCACTTTTGCGGTGGTGCACCTTATCGAACGAGACCCCCTCGGTCAAACGAATAGTTTCTCCGTAAACTGCCTTTAATTTGGATAGTAGGGGCGTTGTGTATTGAATCTAAGATTATGAATCTAATAGAGTTTTAGGTTTTCGCGAAACTTCAGTCAAGGGCTCAGCCGTGATCGTAAGCACCTTGTAAATCAATCCTTCTGGTGCTTCGTATTGGGTGGTAGAGACGGTGGTATTTATTTCGTTGCAATTATTTCGTTCCAATAGAGTGGCCCAGGCCCGACCAGAGCAGTTCTGTGATTTGCTCAATAACCAGATTGATATCTGCTGTCGAATCACGAAGCCACCAGAGGGTCACAAAATGAAGCGCGCCCAAAAGACCGTATGACCAGACGTTCGCGACGTCTGGTTCATCACCATGCATCCTACGATAGGCAGCGATCGGCTCGGCGAATTGACTGGCGGCGCCGTCTGCCAGCAAAAGAGATTGTTGTACACGATCATCGCGTGAACCGCCGGCGGTGATATATAGGTAAAGGTTGCGGTCTTTTGCCGCTAGATGAAGATAACCGGCCACGAGATTGCGCAGTCCTTCGCGAGGCTCGCGGGCTTGGGCCACCATTTGCGACACGGAACTCGCCATACGTAGTGAGAGCCTGTCCGCAAGGGCTTTTACTAGTGCATCCCGATCGCCGACCTCCCTATAGAGGGTGGGCTTGGTGACACCTGCTTGCTCCGCAATAGCCTGTAAAGA
>JAQWQN010000109.1 GCA_029244465.1 Pseudomonadales bacterium | reverse complement strand
GTTTGCCACGATCAGCGAACGTAATGTTGAGATTGTTGAACTCTTCTTCAGCAATCGCAACACCTACGCCAAGATCAACACGCCCTTTAGAAAGATGGTCCAAGGTCGCAATCGTCTTACCTAGTCGTGCCGGGTGATGCCATGGCAGTACCAAAACCGACGTGCCCAGACGAATCTGTGAGGTTGCACAAGCAATTGCGGTGAGGACCGTTAGCGGGTCAAAGTACGGCCGATCACCGAGCCGCTTAGCGACGTACTCAGCATGAAACAGGTGTTCACTCACCCAAACACTGTTGTACCCCAGCGCCTCGGCCTCAACCGCGAGCACCACTAGATCGCCAACCGCATCGACGCCCTGGTTGTTAGGGACCGAATAACCGAGTTGCATTCACTATCCCTTCATACTGGCAAGAAATTCTAACGTCCGCTCTTGCGCGCCCTCTTCCGTTGCCATGATCGCGGCGTTGAAATCAGTGACACCCATATCTTCAAAGCGCTTAATTTCACCGCGCAGCGTATTTTCATCCCCCACGATGGCGATGTCGGCCGGTCCAGCGACGCCTTCACGATCCAACATGGCTCTATAGCTCGGCAATTGCCCATAAATGGTCAACGTCTCAGCTATCGTCGCTCGTGCTTCATCGACATTCGTTGTTAAGACGATCGGCAAACCCGCAACGACCATTGGGTCAGGGTTACCTGCATCGCGCAAAGAAGGCAGGATGTGTGACTGCATGGTTTTCGCGCCAACCATCCAGGTATTCGTACCGTCGGCCATTTCAGCAGCCAGCTTCAACATCACCGGTCCAAGTGCCGCGATAACGACCGGTAGTCGATCTGCGCCAGGAATGGTCAGCTCAACGCCCTGAACGCGGTAATGATCACCTTGAAAATTAGCCTGTTCCCCGCGAGCCAGGGGCATTAGTACACTCAAATACTCGCGCATGTGCTTGGCTGGTTTGTCATAAGACATACCGAGCATGGTTTCGATCACGATCTGATGTGACAAACCGATTCCGAGCGTAAAACGGTTGTTGGACGCTGCTGCCGTCGTCAAAGCTTGCTGCGCAATCGCCGTAGGGTGTCGAGGGTAGGTTGGCGTAACCGCGGTCCCGAGACCGATAGTTTTTGTTTCGCGGCCTATTAAAGCAAGCGTCGAGATCGCATCAAATCCAAAAATATTAGCCAGCCAAACGTTATCTAAGCCCTTCTCCTCGGCGTTTTTAGCGATAGTAATAACATCGTCTAAAGTTGCATTCGTGCCATCTGCGCCAATCATTGTGCCAATTCTCATGTCTTCGCTCATCGCTCGTATAGATTTAAGGCCAGAGCGTCCATCACTCCTGCGTTTAATTCAAGCTGAAATGGCGGCATAATCTCGCGCCTTATTGTTCTTAACTTATGAAGGGTATCCATAAATGTCAGAATCTGGCAAAGAAACCATCGCCATCCTGGGCGGAACGGGTGATCTCGGCACGGGTCTTGCGATTCGCTGGTCAAAAGCGGGCTACAAGATCGTCATCGGATCACGAACTTTAGAGAAAGCCCAAGCCGCCGTTGCCGCGTTGCAGGAGATCAGTCCGGAAACACCGGCTGAGGCCATGGAAAACCTCGACGCATCCGGGGCGGGCGATATCGTTGTTCTCACCGTGCCTGCAGAGCACCAAATATCGACACTCGACTACGTGAAAGGCAACTTGGCGGGCAAAATCTTGGTCGACGTCACCGTACCCCTCGTGCCACCCAAGGTTGGAACCGTACAGTTACCGCCTGAAGGCAGCGCCGGAAAACGAGCGCAAGAGTTCTTAGGTGAAGAGGTCATGGTGGTCACCGCCTATCAGAATATCGCCGCACACCTCCTCCAACAGGATGTCACTATCGAGTGCGATGTCCTGGTTTGTGGCAACAAAAAAGTAGCGCGTGAAAAGGTCATTCAGTTGACCGAGGACGCAGGCATGAATGGCTGGCATGCAGGCCCTGTAGCCAATTCGGCTGCCGCTGAGGCACTGACGTCTATTCTCATTCAAATCAACCGCGGCGGCATCTTGTCCCACTCAGGCATCAAAATCATCGGTCAAGAACACTGATGACCACCCCAGGCTTTGCCGTCGTGCCGGTCCCAGGTATGCCCATGGTCGAATCCGGGGACGATCTCTGCGCCCAAATCTTAAGTGCCCTTGAGAAAAACGAACTGTTGTTGGTCAATGGCGATGTCATCTGCCTCGCGCAGAAGGTCGTCTCCAAAGCAGAAGGCCAACTGATCGACTTGAGCGACGTTACCCCATCGCCCAAGGCGATCTCTTTGGGCGAAGAAACTGACAAAGATCCACGCTTGGTCGAGCTCATCCTGCAAGAATCGACAGACATTCTGCGACAGCGTGTTGGGGTCCTCATCGTGCGACATAAGCTCGGCATGGTTGGCGCTCACGCTGGTATTGACCAATCGAACGTCGATCACGAAGGTGGCGAAAAAGCGTTGCTTTTGCCCAAAGATCCCGACGCCAGCGCTCGCAACCTGGCTGCTGCTATCGCCGACCACACGGGGGTCTCAGTCGGAGTGATTATTACCGACTCACACAATCGACCCTGGCGTATGGGTACGATCGGGGCTGCAATCGGCTGCGCGGGCATCACCGTGTTAGACGATCACCGCGGCGGCGAGGATGTTTACGGTCGGGAACTCAAAGTGACGCTCATCAACCGGGCAGATGCCTTAGCCGCGGCAGCCACGCTCGTAATGGGAGAAACAACCGAGAAGATACCGCTCGCGCTCATACGAGGTCTACCCGAGGAGCACAGCCGACAAACTGCCGCCGACATCAACCGACCATTAGAAGAAGATCTCTTCAAATAGGTTTGATGTGGCAGCAACCTCCATTACCGCTATGTCTAAAATCCTCGCCATCACCGGCGGCGTGGGTGGTGCCAAGTTGGCTCTTGGGTTGTCTAAGGTGCTCGCATCTGACGAACTTCTCTTTGCCGTCAATACGGGCGACGACTTCGATCACCTAGGCCTCCATATTTCACCCGATATCGACTCTCTCACTTACGCCCTCGCGGAAGAAAACAACCAAGAGCTTGGTTGGGGGCGCCAGGGCGAAACCTGGCAGTTCATCGAATCCCTCGAGGCGCTCGGCGGTGAGTCATGGTTTCGCCTCGGCGACAAAGATATGGCGCTCCACACACAGAGAACGCAGCTACTAAATTCTGGGGCAAGCCTATCAGACGCGACCGCGTCGATTACCCAGGCACTAAATATCGCCCACACCGTTGCGCCTATGACGAACACACCGGTTCGTACCATCGTGCATTCAGATCAGGGTGATCTTGCTTTCCAACATTATTTTGTTCGTGAACAGTGCCAGCCCGCCGTCACGGGATTTAGCTTTAACGGCTTGGCAGATGCGCGCTTGAACCCAGTGATTGAAAATTGGTTAGAAAGATGCACCGGGGTGATCATCTGTCCCAGCAATCCCTACGTCTCGGTCGACCCTTTGCTTAAACTCAATGGCTTCGCGGAGCGGCTGACAGATCTTCCCGTCGTCGCGATATCCCCGATCGTGGGCGGTCTCGCGATCAAAGGCCCAGCCGCCAAGATGATGGCAGAACTCGATGTACCCGCCAGCGCTTATGCGGTTGCGCAACACTACGAGCACCACTACCCCGGTCTGATGAATGGCTATATCGTTGACAAGACGGACGAAAAAGAAGCATCGAGAATCACAGATGGCCTAAGAATTCCAACTATCGCGACCAATTCCATCATGGTAACGTTGCAGGATCGTGTGGATTTAGCCCACACGACACTTGGGTTTTTACGTGATTTGACACCCTGAAAGGGTCCAAGTTAAGTAATTCGGTTTCGGCAACTCAGTCGTGCAGTCACGAATAGGGGTCGGGCAACCGCAATATTAATTGGATATGGGAGAGGCCAATGTGGGCAATCGTTCCCGTTAAGACGTTTGATCGAGCGAAACAACGTCTAGCTAACGTCTTAAATGAAGAAGAACGACGCTCATTGATGATGGCCATGGCACGCGACGTGCTGACCTGCCTGTCGGCCTGCTCAAATCTTTCCGGCATCCTAATCGTTTCTCGCGCACCTGAAGCCGACGCGCTCGCGCAGACCTTTGCGACCGAACGTTTTGCAGAAAGTCCGGATGCGAACCTGCCGGAATCACTCGAACAAGCCACACAACATCTGATCGCCAATTTTGATGCCCAGGGCGTCATCATTGTACCGGCAGATGTACCCGGCATAGTGCCCGATGAACTTGATGCTATCCTAAACGCGCACCAAGACATTACGATCATGCCGGATGCCGAAAATGTAGGCACCAACGGTTTGATCTGCTCCCCACCGGGGCGTATTCCTTATGTCTTTGACGGCAAGAGCTTCAAACCACATGTTGATGCCGCCTTCGCATCCGGTGTAACACCAAAAATTATCCCGGGTTCCCGCTTTACGCTCGACATTGATCTGCCAGCAGATCTGCTCACGCTATGCGCAACCGCACCCAACAGTCAGACCGCGACCTATCTCGAACGAGACGGTATTACGCAGCGCCTCAAAAACCAATCAAACTCCCATTCTGGATAACACATGATTGATCAGATCCTTGCACGCGCTCTTAGCGGCGTTGCACCCAGCCACGATGAAGGACTGGCCCTGGCCGACTTTGAGAACACTCGAGCGCTCGCTGACGTGGCTCAAGTTATCCGCGATCGCGGCTTCAACAATGTGGTCACCTACTCGAAAAAGGTCTTCATCCCTTTAACCCATTTGTGTCGAGATGTTTGTCACTACTGCACATTCGCGACAGTGCCGCGCAAAGTCAAAGCAGCCTATATGACCATCGAAGAAGTCCTCGATGTGGCGCGCCATGGTCAAGAGATGGGATGCAAAGAGGCGCTATTCACCTTGGGAGAAAAGCCGGAGCTGCGATACAAAGCAGCCAGAGAAGCACTCGCAGAAATGGGTTACGAATCAACCACCGATTATCTTTTTGCCGCGGCAGAGGCCGTCTTTAAAGAAACAGGATTATTACCTCACTTAAATCCCGGCAATCTTGCGCCAGAAGAGCTTACAAGACTGAAATCCGTCTCACCAAGTATGGGCATCATGCTTGAATCCACATCCGACCGACTCACCGAAAAGGGTATGCCCCATTACGGTTCACCAGACAAAATCCCCGCTGTACGCCTAGAAACGCTGCGCAACGCCGGGGAAGCAAAGGTGCCGTTCACGACAGGAATCCTTATCGGCATCGGCGAAACGCGCCAGGAGCGGATCGAGAGTTTGCTCGCAATCCGAGATATCCAAAACAAATACGGCCACATCCAAGAGATCATCATCCAAAACTTCCGCGCCAAAGAAGAGACCAAAATGGTTAACGCGCCGGAGCCAGATCTCAACGAGCTATTATGGACCATCGCCATCGCCAGGATTCTATTCGGTCCTACCATGAGCGTCCAAGCACCACCAAATTTGAGCCCCGGGGTCCTTCCGCAGATAATCCACGCCGGCATCAACGACTGGGGCGGCGTCTCTCCGCTGACACCCGACTTCGTGAACCCCGAAGCACCCTGGCCTCACCTACAAGACCTGACCCGGGAAACGGCGGTTGCAGGCAAATATCTGACTGAGCGCCTGACGATCTATTCAGACTATGCGCGAGATCTTGATCAGTGGGTACACCCTGATATACACACACGTGTTCTCGAGATGGTCGACGGTGAAGGCATGCCGCGGATAGACGAATGGTGCCCAGGCGATGTCGATATTTCTCCGCCATCCGACATCATGACCGCGATCATGGATGCTCCGAC
>JAQWQN010000267.1 GCA_029244465.1 Pseudomonadales bacterium | reverse complement strand
CTCGAAAAGCAGAGGTTGGCTCGACCAAAGTCAGATTAAGCTTAGTACCAGGTTCACGATGCCCACCAACACCAAGACAAATGCTGCAGTCAAGCCAATGCCCATAAGGATAAATTGACTGGCTTTGCCGCGGGTGAAGTCGCGCTCGCGGTTCTGACTCGACTGCACACCGAATGCCGCCGCAAGTGCACTTTGTAGTATTTGCCAGACCGTGAGCGGCGTCGGCTTGTCCGTTTGTGGTGATTGTTCTGCGGTCATTTTATTCTTAGCTTTGCAGTTGTTTGGTGAATGCGCGGTCAAAAAGTTGTTTCGTCTTCTCGACGCACTGCCACCGAACCGTCCATTGGGTCAGCACGCATAATGATGGGCTGACAGCAAACCTGGCAGTCCTCAATATACTCATCGCCGACTTCAGATGGGTCGACAAGAATGTCTATCGGCTCGCCGCAATAAGGGCAGATGATTGGTATTTCTGTTAATTCGTTCACGCGTAGATCATGATTCACGCGAGGTCAGATGAAATGACCACCAGTGATGTGGTCTCGGAGATGGCTCGCGTTTGATCTTTGCTAATCGTGCGGTCCACGCCGCATCCAGCTCACTTGCGTCGAGGACACGGCGAATATTGACTGGATAAACGGTCTCTCCCATACGGAGCCGTGCTGTCCCATTCGCAATCGCGGCTTGTGACCAAACTTTGCCTGCGCAATTTGCGCAGCTGACATAAAGTGTCCCTTGGTCGGTCGACATGCAGTTCAAGTTGATAGAGTGCGGTCGCCAAGTTGTCACTTGGATTTGGCAAAGCGGAACATCGTTTGCGAAGCGCCAGTCTGTGATATTGAGAGTTGATTGTTCGCCGAATAAGTAAGCGCCAGGTAATCGCGTACATGGACACGCCGTCGTGAATACCAACAACCCGCCGACTGCGACAACAGCACTGATAGTGAGGACTTTTGTGGTTAGGTTCATCCTGCGTCCTTTCTCTCCGCAGCCCTCGTTTCTGTGGCCTTTGTTTCTATGGAATAGTCTACCGTGGACGTGGTAACTGTCCTAGAGATGGGTGATATTTCCTTGTCGGCTAACCCACGCCGCCACTCTCCTGAGCGGGCGCGAAGACTAGACCCGAGGACAGTCTGTGTATGCTTGCGGACACCGAGGAAGAAATGCGGGGGCTGGAGGGTATGCCTGGCGAGAGATTGAAACGACTTTGTCGCGATATGCGGCGCTCGACTCATTTTGGCCTTAGTCGGTGTATTCGTTCTCGACTCGAGTCAGCCAGTAGTCAGCATCAAAATTCTTATCACCCGTCAGGTAACGCCAGAAGCGAATTCGGTTAATGTACTCAAGTCGTCCAGTATCCAGCTCAAACCATTTTTCTGGTCGGGTGAGAATGCTGTGTAGATGATCCGGATCCGGCTGCTGTCCACCGGTCCAGAAGATCGCTCGTTGCGCTTTGTCGTAGCTGGCATTGGGATCCCAAAGCCGTCTCTGTCGTTTGCTAGGACACAAACGGATCTTGAACATATAACGCTTCTGGTCGGAGCGGTTCATTCCACCACCGTGCCAAATGCCCATATGAAAGAACATGACGGTGCCTGCCGGACAGATGACGTGTTGTTGCCCCCGCACGTTTTGATAACGGCCAATAGATGCTTCCGAAACGATGCGAAAATGGCTGCCGGGAATAAAGCGCGTACCCCCCATTGCTAATGTGACTTCGTGTGGGAAGTAAAAAACTTGCACGTCAAACGCCTGGCGTGGGTCGATTGTAGAGTCTTGGTGGGTGTTTTGGGCGCGCACAGGACGCATCGCGTCTGGGTACATCTCTTCCGGAAAAGTGATGTGCAGAAAATGGTGATCAAAGAGGCAGTCTAGGCCAACCAAGCTATCGATGGCACCTGCGACGAACCGGTCTGCTAGTAGTTTAGCGAGCGCAGAGCCTTTCGGATAAGCGTCCCGCAGCGCAGTTCCCGCTGGGACGATGGGGATCGTGCTTGATTGTCGGATGGCATCATAGTGGTTGATGATCGAGTCTGGCTGCTCAGATGACTTGCCGATGTCGTCGAGAAATTGTTTGTTCAACGCGTCTGGAATCGCTGTGTCCAGCTGCAGGAATCCACGCGCGGCGAACTGTGCCATCTGCGATGTCGTGAGATGCTTGATTTCAGTCATGCCCGGTAGTGACAATTTTTTCAAAGAAAAATTCGTATTTTAGATAACTGGTCCGAAACTCATCGCCCGAACCGTGTGGCTGCAGCGGACTCGCTTGAAATAAACGCCAGCCGTCTTCTAAAGCACTGAGGCCAGACTTGTAGGGTGGCCTGTCTTCATCGCCCGCCATATGAATCATTCGTCCAGTGCCATCGTAGTTTGCCCAAGCAATGACGCTCGAATCTAACGCGGACGAGCTCAGGTAGAGGACAAGAACTTGTTGTCTGTCCGATTTAGAAAACGCGATTGGCATCAGGATATTTGTAAAAACGCATAACCCGTATTATTGCGTATTGGCTTGTCTAAACCCATAGTTAAGGGATGAGTAAAAATTTTAGAAAACACCCGCTAAACAAGAACTTTGTTTGGCGGCAGCCGGGTCCGCCCTACGAACTGATTACGAGGGAACAGGCACAACTCTATCGCGAGCAAGGTGGGTTCGTTTTCTACGATGCCTTCGATCAGGCCGAGTTAGCAGCGTTGCTGGCGGATCTGGATGCCGCCGAGCATACGGCAAACGAGTGCAATAAAGCGGTCGCACCAGATCAACGTTCGATTTCGCGTGCAGACGAAATTGTGTTTTCCCCTCATTTAGTGGCGAGGAGCAAAGTCGCTAAGTCTTTCGCGCAACACCCCACGCTCGTTGCCTTGTGCCGGGACTTAATTGGTCCGCGAGTGCGGTTGTACTGGGATCAGTTGGTCTACAAGCGCCCCGGCACGGCGGATGAATTTCCGTGGCACCAAGACAACGGCTACACCTTTGTGGAGCCACAGCAATACTTAACCTGTTGGGTCGCATTGAATGACGCAACCGTTGAGAACGGCTGTCCCTGGATCGCCCCAGGGGTGCACAGTAATGGTACGTTGCATCACAAATGGACCAACCTTGGCTTTCAGTGTTTTGCCGAATATGCCGGCGCTCTAGCAACGCCGGTTCCGGCTGGGGCCATCGCTGTTTTTTCAAGTTTGACGCCGCATCGAACGGGCCCCAACATGAGCGATAGTGTGCGCAAGGCCTACATACTGCAGTATGCGCCTGATGGTGCGAAGGTGTTTCCACGGCAGGTCCGCGGTGACGAGAGGGAAGACCTAGTGCCGGCAACAGAGCACGCGATCGTAGCGAACGCGCCAGAGCGCCAGTTCTTAGTTGCTGATGACGTAGATTTAGATTGAACAAGCGTTTGCCAGCGGTGTTCGCGCTGACAGTGTTGGCCTTCTCCTGTACCAGCCAAAACCGTCCGGCATTGCTCGTTAGTGGAAGCGGACCACTCTACCCGATTGAAGCGAAAGTGCAGGGTATTGAGGGGTCTGTGACCCTGCGTTATGACATCGAATCCGACGGTAGCGTCAGCAATCTAGTGGTCGTGTCCAGCCAACCGGCAACACTATTTGATGAAGCTGCATTGACGGCTGTGAGTCGTTGGCGTTTCAATCCCAGAATTGTCGATGGTCGAGACGTCACGTCACGACGACAACAAAGCATTGTCTCTTTTCGCTTAGAGGGTGCCGAACGATATGACGAATACTAAATCGCCGACACCCTATAAATGGCAGATTCTGGGTGTGTGTTTCTATGTTAGTGGTTGGTTATCTGACGAGACCGTCTTCTGGAGATCTAGCTGGGGAAATTGGTTGCATGCTGTGAGGGACGGCACGGATCTCATTCCTGTTTATAATGCTTGCCACCGTTGCGCGGCCCACAAGGGTACTGCTCGGAAATATTGACCCGCTCCGCACAGGGGTGCGCCAATATATTGGGCATCGGCGCTACCTTGGGCTTGCTATGGCCGTCGCTCACACCGTTCATGCTGGTTATATAGCGGCCCTGCCCTTGGTCTTGGGTCTATTGGTCCGTGCGTTCCAGGCGCGCAAGATAATCACCGCTGAATTGGCTTGCTACCCCATCTTTGGTTTGGACTTTTGCCGCTATCGTTAGTCTTGTCTTTCCGCGCTCGGCTAGTTCGTCAATGTGATTCGTAAGCGTCGAAAAATCAGCCATGGCAACGATGTCCTCGTTCACAGTCTTGGCGAAATCGATATCACCATGGGCGTGGATAATGGATGCATGCAATCCTGCGTTGGCTATTTCTAGGTACAAAAGCCCCCAGGCGGTCATTGCCTCGATCGCGTAGAGGCTGCCTGCAAACGCCGTGTTATGGATGTTGGTATTGGGTAGCAACGGCGCTCGAGTCGTTAGAATATGATCGGTAAATGAGACAACTGTCAGCCCCATCGCTTTTGAGAGTGGGAAGTTTTGGTGCCAGAGAGATTGTAGTTCACGGCAGAGATCGTCAGAGTTGGTCATCAGGGTTAATCAGATTCCGTTGAGGGGCCGTAGCGATGATTAGTGCGAACATGGTTGATGCAAATGTGTACGAGGTCGTTGTCGAAGGCGATCAAGAAACCACGCATCGCGTGCATATGAGTCAAGAATATTATCGAAGCTTGTGCGGCGCTACGATAACCCATGAGTTTGTACTCATCTCTGCCTTTCGTTTCTTGTTAGAGAGGGAGCCGAACACCGCTATTCTTGCGGAGTTCGACGTCCAAGACATCAACCGCTACTTCCCCGAGTTCGAAAACGAGATCAAAGATCGATTGAATCGCTAACTGCCTACCATTGGTTCCAGTGCGTGATTTCGGCAACAGGGTCACGTGCTGCTTGTTTGAAGTCAGTCCCGATGGTGTGAGCTACTGGCAGGAGCGCTACCTGTTGAATGTCTTCTGGTATACCCAAAATATCCTGCGCTTCTTGTTCACAAGCCAAGTGCAAGGTCGTGAGGGCCGAGCCTAGGCCACGCGATCGAGCTGCCAGTTGAAAACTCCATATAGCGGGATAAATGGAGCCGAATAAACCGGACAGAGCAGCTGCGGGCACAGGACCTTTGGGACGACCCTGGATACAAGGAATTAAGTGCACAGGTACTTCGTGCAGATGGTCCATCAGGTAGGTTGCTGAGCTGAACACACGTTGCGATTGTGCGTGACCAGATTCTGCAGCTTGCTGACCCGCATCGGCAAGGTAGCCTTCTGCGCCTTTGCGGTATAAATCTGCCAGAGCTTGGCGTTTGTCGGCGTCGTCGACCACGAGCCAGCACCAACCCTGAGCGTTGCCACCTGTGGGTGCTTGAATTGCCAGCTCTAGGCATTCATCGATAAGCTCTCGCGAGACGGGTTTGGTCAGATCTAGACGTTTGCGCACTGCGCGGGTTGTGGATAGCAGTCCATCGGTCTGTGAAAGGTCGAATTCCATGCTTCCTCCTTGTGAAAAAATTGGAGGCCAAGTGTACTCTATCCTGCAGCGTGATTAAGCTACGGGTCTATCCCGACTGTAGAGAAAGAGTTAAGGAGAAAGATGAAATACCTAGTTGTCCCTGCCGTGGTGTTTGGCCTTCTTAACCTCGGCACTGCGCAGGCAGATCTGAGTGAGAAGATCGACGATCAGATCAATACGCTGGCCGAACAGGTGGTCGCATGGCGTCGAGATATCCATGAGCACCCAGAACTTTCCAACCGAGAATTCCGCACAAGCAAGCTGGTCGCAGAGCATCTCACCGCACTGGGCATGGACGTGCAAACCGATGACGCACATACCGGGGTCGTCGGGATTCTGAAGGGTGGTAGACCCGGGGGCGTTGTCGCGTTGCGAGCCGACATGGATGGATTGCCGGTTGTTGAGAAAACAGGTTTGCCCTACGCATCCAAAGCAGTGTCCGAGTACGAAGGAAATACTGTTGGCGTCATGCATGCTTGTGGTCATGACAATCACGTCGCCATTCTAATGGCTGCAGCAGAGGTGCTCGCAAGCGTACGCGAGGAGATTCCAGGAACCATTAAGTTTGTCTTTCAACCAGCGGAAGAGGGTGCGCCAAAGGGTGAAGAAGGTGGTGCCAGCCTAATGATTGCAGAAGGCGTATTGCAGGAGCCCGCGCCATCGGCAATCTTTGGTCTACACATAGGCCAGCATGGGTTGGCAGGCACCGCGAACTATCGACCTAATGGATTTCTCGCCAGTGCGCAACGCTTCGACATAAAAGTTCAAGGCGTTCAAACTCACGGCGCGCGGCCATGGGCGGGCGTCGACCCGGTGGTGGTCGCAGCACAGATCATTAATTCGCTGCAGACTATTGTGTCGCGTCAAATCGATATTACTCGAGCGCCTGCGGTAGTGACCGTTGGTTCCATCCATTCCGGCATTCGCAATAACATAGTTCCTGAAACGGCCAGATTAAGTGGCACGATTCGAACGTTCGACCCTGATGTTCGACTTGCTATCCACGAGAAGATTTACCGCATTGCCACCAATATCGGTGAGGCGCATAGTGCTCAAGTTACTGTGGAGATAGATCCAGGCGTACCGGTGACTTTTAACGATGCTGATTTAACGGAATCCATGGTGCCGACTTTACGTCGCGTCTACGGAGCCGAGAATGTGTTCATGAGCGGACGCATTACTGGCGCAGAAGATTTTTCTTTCTATCAAGAACAAATTCCTGGTTTCTTTTTCTTCGTTGGTGGGCGACCACCCGAGATACCACCGGACAAGGCAATCCCTAATCATTCACCTTACTTCTATGTGGATGAGGCGGCACTTGTCCCTGGCGTGAAAGCCATGAGCCATCTGGCGGTTGATTACTTAGAGCAGATCGCTGCTGCACCTTAGTCGGTGCCCAGGCGCTGCGATTAAACGGTATCAGGCTTCTTGATGCGTCTCAGTTCCTCGCGGATAGATACCCGACAGAGTTTGTCCTTGTCTCTCTCGATGTGACTAATGACTGCGTCGGGATTTGTTCGAGAGTACTCGCGCACTGGTCTTTCGGGTGCTTTGCGGACAAAAAATTGTCGCCTTGGATTTACCCTTGAATCCTGTCGTGCAAGCAGTCTAAGTCGGTGTCAGCCTTAGGCTTGAATTGGGCCGGGGTTGATGAACCTCGCCCCATAGGTTGGGTATTTTAATTCATTCTCGCAAGATCGGTTTTATTTCGCGTTCGTGCTCTTGGAGTAATGGTTTGGCGAGCTGTTCGATTGCTGCACGCCCTTCCTCGCGCAACTTGACGGAGCGACGGATGCAATCTGCGGTGCCAAGCTGTGTGGCCTGATTGAGCGTTCGGTGTGCTTTATAGACGGTGCTGCAGAATCTTCTGATCTCCAGAATGGCCATGCCCGCGAACGATATTTCTGACTTCATGTAAGCCTTTTGTTGCGCCACGCATGCGTGATCGTGGCATGCGATTAGGCGCCCTATGAGTTTCGCTTGCGATGAGTGCCATGGGTTCGTTAGTGTGAGCTTTGGCCAAACCCGTTGCCGTCTTCGATAAAGATTGCTTCTGCGTCGGAAGATTTTCTACCCAGTAGGTGATTTCGGTGCGGAAAGCGACCGAAACGGACAATGATGTCTCTATGCTGTTGCGCAGAACGGAGGCTGTTGCCGGTCCGGCTGCGCAGGTGTTTAGGCGACGAGTCGCGGAGCGCTGTGAACAAGCCAACGGCGATGTGCTGATCCAATAGCGACTCGCTATGCTCGAAGGGCCGGTAAAAAAAAGCACGTTCGTCTAACTTCAAGTGCTGGTCCACGCCTTGCTCGATACCCCGCTTTGCAACTTCTAGGGCGAGATGGTCGTAGGCGAAGGCTTCACGGCGGCTACGGAAAATGTTGCGCGGCATTTGGTCGCAGAGAATAACGTAGGCGATTTGAGCGCGTGGTGCTTCTCCCCAATCTTGGCCGCCACTCAATGCGTCAATGTCAGTGAGCAAGTGGCCAAATTTTACGGTGCATTGTTGGTCAAATTCGGCGGAGGCAGTGAACCAATTCTTTCGCCGTGATTCGCTAGCAATGCCGTCGGTGAGCTCTCCGAACCAAAACTCTAAGAGCTCGAGGTAGTCGGTCACAGACCCCAGCATTCTCCGTCGTTGGCAAATAGGACATAACCGTCGTAAGCCTTAGCGATGTGTTCTCGTGTTTGAGATTCACGTCCGCGTGTGCGGTTCATGCGGTGACCAAGGACCACCATACGCGCCTCTGCTTGGGCAGCAATCCGGCCCAGTTGGGATGGGAGGATGTGCAACTCGCGCTGGTTGCCTCGAGAATTTTCCGGAATCGCATGATTAGCAACGAGCGCGTCGGTGCCTTTCGCGAATTCCGGCATTACGTTTTTGAGATTGTTGAAGTTTCCGGTGAAGACAGCGGACGTGTCGCCGATATCAACGCGCCAGGCAATCGCAGGCACATCACCGTGGTTAACGGGAATGGCTGAGAGTTTAAGCTCTTCGTTTCCGAACCGAGCCCATCGGCGCTTGCCGATGGAAGGCACGTTTCTTGCCCTGACCCGATAACCGCCGCTTGATTTGTGTGTTAGAAAGTCGGCCAGATAGGAGAACGCGCCGGATGGACCGATTAAACGATCAACGAAGGTTACCGTGTCTGGATAGGTTGGATTATTACTATCTGGACCGAAGATGATCAGTGGCTCTACTCGATCAGCAAAATACGACCCTTTGATGTAGCTTGGAAAATCGGCTGCGTGATGCGCATGTAAGTTGGTATAGGCTATGGCATAAAGATCCTCGAATTTTGCTTCGGCTTGGTCAAAGGCGACAGCGGAACCCGGACCGGTATCTATTAATAAGCGGGCCTTGTTATCGTTCCAAACTAGATAGCTGGTACCCGCCTGGTTATCGTCAAGTTCGGGCCCTCCAGCGCCGAGAATCTGTAGCCAGACGCCTGTTTCGCCGCACATCTGATCTGCGTAGGCGGTTCCTGAAACTAGTAAGCCAACGGTTAGCAGTGTTGTTCTTAGTGCTCGATGGGATTTATTCATAATCGGCATTTCGCCTCTGTTTAGCTGTTGCTGAGCTACAGTCTTCTTGGGTTGCGCTTAGCGGTTTATTGTGGGGCTGGCGTCTATAGTTTGTCCACTCGCGCCAGAATTTGTTCTGCCGACGCCTCATCGGGCATGCGCCAATCGCCTCTGGGGGAAAGGCTGACGCTTCCGACCTTGGGACCCGGTGGCAGTGTGGTGCGTTTGAATTGTTGGGTGAAGAATCGATGGAAAAACTGCTTAAGCCAGTGTTTGAGCGCTTCGCGCTGGTAGTCCCCAGCAAATGCCAGCTGAGCTAAATAGAAAATTTTCTCTGGCCCGGCACCATGTCGCAAATAGTGAAACAGGAAAAAGTCATGCAACTCGTAGGGTCCGACGATGTCTTCAGTTTTCTGACTAATCTCCCCATCAGTTGGCGGGATTAGTTCAGGCGATATGGGCGTCGCTAAAACATCGCCAAGTACCTTTGCTAAATCGGAATTCGCTCGGTGTCCTGCGTACCAGCGAACGAGATAGGCCATCATCGTTTTTGGCACACTCGCATTCACGTTGTAACTGGCCATATGGTCGGCATTGTACGTACACCAGCCTAGTGCTAGCTCGCTGAGATCGCCGGTGCCGACAACGATACCGTTTACTTTGTTGGCGTAGTTGAAGAGTATCTGAGTCCTTTCGCGGGCCTGCGCGTTTTCGAACACTATGTCGTATTCGCCTTCGTGTTTGAGGTCTTTGAGGTGTTGGGTTACGGCTGCATCAATAGCGATCTGGGTAATGTCGGCCCCGACAGCTGCGGTTAGACGGCGCGCGTTGGTGAGTGTCTTCTGAGTCGTTCCGGGACCCGGCATAGTGATAGCGCTTAGCTGTGTGTTTGGTCTTGCAAGCTTTGCCAGCGTGTCCAGACAAACCAGGTAGGCAAGGGTCGAATCTAATCCGCCGGACAAACCAATGACCAGTCGTTCTGAGCCTGCTGCCTGCATCCGACGAGCAAGCCCGGTTGCTTGGATGCTCAAGATTTCCTGCGCTCGTGCGGCAAACTCATGTTCATCGCTAGGCACAAACGGATGCTTTTGAATGTGCCGATCAAGTTGCAAAGGAGATGACAAGGGAGAGGCATGAATGGTCGTTGTCCGATAGCGGTTTGAGCGCGGGGCATTACTAAAACTTCTGTTCTGGCGGCGGTCGTGCTTCAAGGCGTGGATATCTATATCTGCTATGACACTCGCACCCTCTAAAGCGAAACGGTCAGACTCAGCGAGAATGTGACCATTCTCTGCGATCAGACAATGTCCACCGAAGACGACGTCTTTGGTGGATTCCGTTGGGCCTGCGCCAGCGTATGCGTAAGCGCATAGGTTGCGGGCACTGGCCATGCGAACTAAGTCACGCCGGTAGTCGGCCTTGGCGATGAGTTCGTTGCTGGCGCTAGGGTTTAGGATGAGATTAGCACCAGCCAGAGCCGCGCTAGTGCTCGGTGGAGCGGGGGCCCACAGGTCTTCACAGACCTCTATTCCTATGCAGCAATCACCGATATTTAGGAGCTGATCGCAGCGAAGTTGGAACTGTCCGAGTGTGGGATCGATGACTGTTTCATTGATTTGCGCGCCTGGAGTAAACCAACGAAGGTCATAAAACTCGCCGTAGTTCGGATGCACAGATTTAGGCACCATGCCCAGCACTCGCCCACCACCGATCGCAACGGCGCAGTTCAAGAGTCGTCCATCCCGAAGTTGCCAGGGCGCGCCAACGACAAGCAGAGGGAGTGGGTTTTGTGTAGCGATGGTCGCCAGTCCCTGGCGTGTGTCAGCAAGCAATGTGTCGGAAAAAAAGAGATCCTCGGCTGAATATCCGCTCAAACAAAGTTCAGGCCCGACAGCGACGCTCACGCCTCTTTTTTGCAGGTCGCCAGCGACTTTTAGTATCGCTGCTGCGTTGGCGGTTGGATCGGCAATTTGGACTTCGGTTGAGAGACTTGCAACCCGCACGAAACCATGTTTTTCAGCGCTCATGTATGGAGGACAAGCGGTTAGTTAAGACTCCCTTAGCATACCATTTAATCGCGTATGGCTAGTGGCTGTCGAGGAAGTGTCGTATCAGCGAGCTGAGAGTCGCTGCCACTTCATCGAATGCAACAGCTCCTCCTGCGGGATCGGGTAGGCCCCAATGAACTCGGTTAGCATTGCCGGGGAAAGCATGGCAGGACTCACCGGTGGCGCTGTCACAGAATGTTATCACCCAATTGATCTCTGGTCCGGCAGTGAAGTCATGCCAAGATTTGCTCATGGAGGCGCTTGGTTCGTAACCGTGTTTTGAGAGCCATGTGGCTGCGCCCGAGTTTACTGCCTCGGTAGGATGACCCCCAGCACTGTAAGCGCGGACACCGCCAGTGGACATCCGATTTGTGAGTGCTTCCGCCAGCATTAATCTGGCGAGATTGCCAGTGCAGAGGAAGAGAATATTTCTGGTTGGTTGTGTCCCCCAGGCAACCGGATCACGATGATTCGCTGCCAATCTTGGCAAATTGTCTGCGAGTTCATAACCCGCAACGTGTTCGTCATAGAAAACGTGTTTTGACGCCCGATATTGCCCTGGGTCGTCGTAGATGCCGAGACAGGGGTGAATTTCTTCTCGTTCTACCGGTCGGTAGTGGGTCGCTGATCCCCAAGTTGGACAGAACGCGCGAAAGATACCAGGGGAACTCTCAAACTCTTGAGGCATTGATGCGGGGTATTGGACACAGCTGGCTTTGTAACCGACAAAGGTTGCTGGAATAGAGCCCGTTTGGCGGCGGCAAGACTCGCAGTGACAATGTGCAACTCAAAGAGGCTCGCCGATGACCTCGAAAGTAACCGCGCCACAGAGGCAGTGTCCATGGGACACTAGAGTAGTTCCAATCGATCGCCGACGGACACTTGCCCAGGGACGAGCACGCTTGCATAGAGCCCAAGGTTACCGTTGTTCCGTTGTACCAGCTGGCGCATGATCTTGGGGTCTTTTGGCAACTCGCCGAAGGCATGGGTGGTCATCACACACCGTGGACAGGTGATTTCCAATTTAAGGCGGGCTTTGCCCAGCCGGGCTTCTCGACCTACCCAGGCATCTTCGGGAAACCCATCTTGGTCAGTGTCAATCACCAAGTTAGGCCGGAAGCGGCGGACATCGAACTGAGACGCTTCGGACGTCGTTTGCATTGTAGCCAGCGATGACTCGGACATAATAAGGAGCGGAAAAGCGTCAAAATAAGTACCAGGTGGCGATTCATAGGCGATTAGAAATTCTGGGAAGACGCTGAGATCTGGTAAGGGTTCATCGGGCGTGCGGGCGAAGACTTCGCGCCAAACGGCATCCATGTCGACGCCTTCCGGTGGCGGTATGCGTTGATAGTGCTCAAGTTGATCTTCTGGCAGAAGCGGCCAAAGACTGACGCTAGCCCCGATGGCCTCAGTTAGCCGATCATTTGCGTCAGCGTCTCCGGTTTCTACCGTGCTGCCGTCCGCGAAGGTAATGCGTGCCGTCGGTGAGTGATCGTTAGCGCTCGGATCTGCTAGTAACTCGGCAGCCATACCCATTAGTTCCGGGAAGCGCTTACCGCCCTTGATGCCTCCACGAACCTCGTCTTTGACTGTCCAGCATCGGTCGCCCAAAATGCCTTTCTCCGAGAGTGCGGTGCTGGCCATGGTATGACCACCCATGCTCTTTACCGGGTATCGGTAGATTGTTTTAAGCTCGATGTTGCTCATAGCCAGCGGTTAAGGTCTGGTTATTGTGATCAATGGAATTTGGGTTCGACTCCTTCGAGCGCTTTGACGAGTTCCGCAGCCTTCTCTTGAATTCTCTCGACTAACACATTGGCGTTGTTCGAGAAGTGAAATCCGAGGGCCAAACTCGAGGACAGTTCGATGATTGGTGTGGCTAGGTCGTTGTCGTTGTGGGCGAGATCGAGATGACCACGGACGCGGCAAAAAAAGGCTTTCTGAGTCGATGAACCTTCTGCGTCCAACTCGCCGATCAGTTGGTCGAGGAGGGGACTGATTTGATTGCGTGCGATCGTAACTTTGTGCAGTTTGGGCATAATACACTCGATACTTGACTCGGTCCCATTCTGCCGGCCGCAACTGCCCTTGCCAACCCTTTGTACGGAGACGCGGTAATTTTTTGGCGAACAGCGGGATGTTGCCAGATCACCTTAAACGGTTTGGCTCGTTTGGCAGGTACTCGTAACAGAAGTCGTAGACCATATCAGCACCTGCTTCGATCAGTGTTGCACGGTCGCTACTACCCGAACACACACCAACACAAACCATGCCGAGTGCGCGACCTACCTGCATGTCCATTCGAGCGTCGCCCACCATGGCTGAACTGGCTGCCTCAATACCCAATATATCGAGGCAGTCTGTGAGGTGGCGCGGATCGGGCTTTAAGTGAAGTACATCGTCTCTGGCGCAGACAGTTGTCATATGGGCGTCGATGTCGGGAAAGACCTGGTAGATCGCTGCGCGACAGTTACGCGTGACCACGCCTGTTTTCAGGCCTCGGTTTTTCAGTTCCGTGAGATATTCGGGGACCTTTGGGAAAGGATCTGTTTTACCGGCTTCCGTAAGCTCGATATCTAATATGACTCGATGAGCATCTTTTTGATAGGTCGCTGCTTGGGCGTGAGCGCCACGTTGTATTAACCAATCGCTGGCGGCGTCGATGATTTCGACGATAAAACGGTCGGCAAATACTTGTGCCGGTACGTTGTGAGTCTTTGTTAACGCAATGACTTGTCGACGCATGTCCGGCAGATCGAGATTGGGAGCCAAGGTGCCATCAAAGTCGAAAAGAATGGCTTTGATCTCTCTCGCTGGGTTGAATGGGTCCATAGCGTCTAGCGGTCGTGCGAGTCGCGATGTTGCCATCGATCGGTGCGCGTCTCTTTAATGCGCGAGAAGAACCGGCTAATCAGTGAATAAACAGCGAGCAATCCAGACACGACCATCATCGCAAGGGTAATTCCATCCGTGTTGCGTCCCGAGAAGTAAATCGCCACGCACAGCGTAAAAACGGTAAAAATGATCGCAAAAAAGGCCTGCGTGATCAGATAGGTGCCCGCTGCCATGAGGATCCAACTCGCCGCGTTGAATTCGGGGTGGTCGCTGTAACCATAAGTTAATAGCCCCAAGAGCAGGATAGCCGCGCCGACAGCGTGGCGGATCTTATTGTCAGTCATGACACGATGTCCACGGCGCCCCCGTCAATACGGAAATTCTGACCGTGAATTGCGTCAGCCAACGGGGAACATAAGAATGCGACAAGGTTGGCTACTTCCTCACGTCGAGCGATTCGCTTGATAGGGATATCTTTGGCGATATGAGGTTCAACTTCATCCCATGTGGACCCCCAGCCGTTCTTTTCCCCTTGAGCAAGGTATGCGGCCTGCACTTCAGGCGTCAGAATCATGCCGGGTGATACCAGATTAACGCGCACACCGCTGTCGGCGACCTCTTTCGCGAGGCTGACATTTAACGTGGCAAGCGCACCTTTGGCGGAATAGTAGGCGGGCATGCGAGCGTTTGGGCGCGTCGATCCCACCGTGCCGAGATTGACAATTCTTCCCCAGGCGCGGTCCTGCATCCCTGGAAGAAAAGCTTGAACCATACGCTGGACGGATAGAACATTTTTCTGATAGGACGCTATCCAATCTGCGGACAGACTTTTTTGCCAGGAGCCACGGTCGGCGGTCCCGTAGTTGTTAACAAGTATGTCAACGTTAAAGGCGCGACAATCCGCAATGAGTTGGTCAGAACCAATATCGTTGGTAATGTCCCCAGTGACTGGTGTACCAGAGCCGATCGCGGCTACGGCATCCTCTGCTTGTCCCGGCGCCAGCCCGTGTACGAGTACGTTGGCCCCCTCGTCGAGCAAGTGCTTGGCGATTATTTGTCCCGTGCCTCGGTAGGAGCCAGTGACAAGAGCGGTTTTACCAGAAAGTTGAAGATCCATCCTATTCCCCAATTGGTTGGTCGCCTCGATATACTGCACGGATGGAACTCACGTCAATCCTGCTTTTTGCGGCCATCGTTTTTATAGGTAGCTATGTTCAAGCCGTCGCTGGATTTGCGATGGGCATGATCATTGTAGCGGTTGCGGGTGGTTTACGTCTCATGGACGTGCCAACTTTAACCGCAGTTGTCAGCCTAATGACCATGCTCAACGTCTACATCGCTTTGCGTGGTCAGACGCACGAGATCAACAGGCACCTGTTTACGTGGCTGGCCTTAGGCCAGGTGCCGGCAATTTTCTTCGGCTTTCAAGTGATGCAGTGGCTCGACGGAAATACTCGCTGGCTATTGGAACTTGCGCTAGGCCTCTTCATCTTGATGGGCGGGCTGTCGATGTTCCTGCGCCCGCACCCGTGGCCACGTGTGACGTCCAGGCTCGGCACCTGGGGCGTCGGTTTAACCGGTGGCCTCGTCGGTGGCATGTTCTCAGCCAGCGGTCCTGTCCTTGGCTGGTTTGGTTACAACCAACCGCTTCCCCTGGCAGCGATTCGTGCCACGTTGCTCGCGTGTTTTGCTCTGACTACTGGCACGCGCACGATTGTTGTCGGTATTACCGGCGGGCTCACAGAAACAGTGTTCACTTATGCATTGGCTGGATTACCAATCGTGGTGGTTGGGACTTGGCTTGGTAGGCACCTGCCGCCACCAGTCACCGAGCAGAGCATCAAGAGATTTGCGTACTGGCTCCTTATCTTTATGGGTGTCTGGATTCTCGTGAGTCTCTGTCCAGATTGTGTAGGATTCGGGGCAAAGACTTGACGTGCTGGATAGAGGCTAAGCTCTGAGGTTGAGCATCATGGTATAGATAGACACTGGATTCAATCGTAGTCTGAGAAGGGC
>JAQWQN010000266.1 GCA_029244465.1 Pseudomonadales bacterium | reverse complement strand
CGGAGAGGCGGTCATGGATGCGGTTGTCAACGCCGCCGTCTCGAGATGTCGGCCAATTCTATTAACGTCGCTAACGACGTTTGTGGGTCTATCACCACTGATGTTGAACAAAAGTGTGCAAGCTCAGTTTTTGGTGCCGATGGCAATATCACTAGCGTTCGGCGTCATGTTTTCGACGGTTGTGACCCTGTTTGTTGTACCTTCCGGGTATTTGATCATTAAAGACATCGGGGCGCGATTGGGTAGCTTGTTTGGCAGTTCGTCAGACGCTCTAACTTCTGATTAGATCGGGTTCGTGCTTTGGCCGTTCAGAGATTGGAGTATTTCGGCAGGTTGTTCTCGGCTTAGCTTGTAGTGGCGATAGCATCATATGGCGAAGATGCGAGATGCAGCCTGCAACGGACCATAGACAAGTCCAAGATCGATAATCGTTTCCGCTGGAACATCTGCAGCGGTGCGAATGCACGCACCTCGCGGCCAATCGATAATGTCCAAGGCAAAATCAGCACTGACGTTTCCAACACCGGTCGTGGCTTTGGCCGAGAATGAGCTGGCTGCGAAAAATATGCCTTGGTGGCGTCTTCCGGTGTCGAATTCGTACTCATAGACGATGTCGGCAACCATCGAACCAAAAGCAATATTTGCCTGGACCGTGCATGTTCCTTGGAAGCACTTAATAAAGATGAGTAGCGGCAGGAGCAGCGCGTCGCCGTTCTCCCCAAACCAGCCCCAAAGCCGCTAAACAATTGCCACGACTTGTCACGACTTGCCACAGCGGCCAAGCCAATTCGTCAATGATGAGTCCGGATTTTTACCTCAAACGCCAGAATATAACCAGCGAAATGATTTGCTTTCCATGGCGGCAAAGAGATCTCGCAAGCGCTGTCGGATAACCCAGAAACGCTTGCTTTGAGAACGTTGGGCGCCTTAGTAGGGTTGAAATAATGGGGCGTGTGGCGCAAGCGCAAATAAATAGGGTGATGACCATTAGCGCGACGACGCCAGCGAATCAGGGGTAACGGTCGCGTTTAGTTGCCCATTTTGGGATTCGGGTGTCGCCGCAAAGACGTATTCAAACCCAGCTCGAGAGACGAATAACCTGCCAAAGTTGGAGAAAATAAGCGGAATCCAGCAAGGTACGAGCGCTGCAGACATAACCGGATGTCTGCGATTGTGGCGAGTGGCAGTGATCTGAAACGGACCCTGCTAGCCGATCGGTGAACGCGTCTATGATAAGGGCGATTCCGACGGCAATCCCAGCCAAGGTGCCGGGTAGATCGAGGACTTGGTTGTAATAGAAAATCACAAGTGTGCCAAAAGGCGCGTTTTTTTAATCCTTCCGCAAATTGACCGACCCCAAATGACAGTTCGATCGGAAAACAAGTGTCGTTGCGTGCATCAGAATTTACAGTGAGCGTAACCAATCAATATAGGCAGCTGCAGAAAATTCGCGCCCCAAGAAGTCTTCGACAAATTCATCGGCAGGTTTGCTGCCTGCAGCCCCCAAAATACGGTGGCGGTATTCCGTTGCGGTTTGTGTATTACGCAGCCCTTCTTCTTGGAAACGGGAAAATAGATCCGTCGCAATCGCCAATGACCATTGGTAGGTGTAGTAATTCGACGAATATCCGTAGAGATGACCAAAGTTCGCGTAGAAGTGAGTGCCTTCGACATGCGGGTAGGGTGAATACTTGGCGCCAAGATCGAGCATGAGTTCATCCAGGTCGAAACTCTCCGGCGGGCGGGTGTAGTAGTCCAGAGAGAGGCGTGCGTAATAGATCTGAGTTGCCGTGGCGCTCGCCTGCCCGAAATTGCGAGCACGATTCATTTTCTCGACCAATATTTCTGGAATCACCTCACCACGTTCATTCAGGGCAAATTTCTTTAGGGTGTCATAGTCCCAGATCCATTCTTCGAGCATCTGCGAAGGCGCTTCAACGAAGTCCCGCTCCATACTCATACCTGCCAGGGCCGACCAGGTTTGAGTACCAGAAAACATGTTGTGAATGAGATGACCAAATTCATGTAGGAAGGTTTCGACTTGGCTGTGTTCCATCAACCCCTTGGGAAAGTTTTGTGCAAGAGCCGATAATGGGATTTGCTGGTCTTTTATGCCCGTTCGTATTGTCCAGTGTGCGGCGTGTTTGTACTTATTAGGCCGTGGATGGTTGTCCATATAAAAACGGCCAATGACCTGTCCGTTCTCCACGACCTGGAAGGTCTCGACGTCCTCGTGCCAGGTCTCTGTCGTCCATGGCTCAATCGTCACGCCGAACAGGTCTTCTGTGAGACCGAAAATTCCGGCTCTAACGCGCTCGTAAGTGAAATAGGTGCGAACTAATTTTGAATCAAGCGCGTAGTCCTCTTGGCGAAGTAAGTTTGATAGATAGCTGGCCTGCCAGACCTGGACAACCTCGGCATCCGGGTCAATTTCACGTAGTCGGTTTAGATAGATTGCTGTCTCGCGGACTAACGGTTCCTGGAGCGCTTCGCGGAGGGAAGTCAAAAACTGCGCGGCTCGTTCAGGGTGCTCGATCATCTTGTCTTTCATGGACAGTTCGGCAAAGGTCTCAAAGCCAAGCAGTTCAGCCAGTTCTCTACGTTTAGTGATTAGTTCTTTCAGGATGGGTTTGTTGACTGGATAGCCTCGGGCCCGAGCGGCCACCCGTAGACGTTGTCGCAAGTCATCGTTGTGGGCGTAAGTCATCACGGGATAGAGGTCTGGGTAATCCGTTGAGATTTTGATCGTGCCGGATTCGTCAGCGGGGTGGTTGTTGATATAATCTTCAGGAAGCCCCGATAAGCCCTTTAGTGTTGTCTCAACGTACCGAACATCCTCTCGGATGTTTTTACCGAAAGTATTGCCGATGGCGGTGATTTCCTTCTGCAGAGCTCGGAGTTTTTCTCGTTCTGCTTGGCCACGACTAACGCCCGCTAACTCATAGGTGCGAATGACCTTTGTTAGCATGTACTGCTCTGTTGGACTCAAGTGAGTTTGGTCTATTGCGACAAGCCGGTCGTAGTAGCCACGCGACAAGCCGGTCATCGTGACGAAGTCTTCAATCTTCAAACTACAAGCGGTCGCCGCATCGCGGATTGCTGCGTTGGGGTGCACCGCTTTTAGGTGAAAAGTGTGGACGAGGTCTTCGATCGTGGCGCTCGATCGGTCGAATCCGCCAATCACAGAGTCCAGTGTTGCCGGTGATGTATCAGTTTCGAGTGCCTGGAAGGCGCTCGTCGCTTGTTCGACATTGCGGTTACAAATGGCTGTGAGTTCGTCCGGGGGCGTATTGGGTGCGAAGCCGTCTATTAGCACTGCAGCCACCGGCGTAGAAACCATCCCTATGGCTCCAGGTGGGTTGCCTTCGTTTGCTGTCTGACACGACGTCATTATGACAGTCAGGGTCAAAGCAAAAATACGAATCATAGTCATTTCAAGTTCAATCCTGGCAGTCAAAGAAGAGGTGTCCTATCTTAGCGGATGGCGATTGGATTGATGTACATCTGTACAGCGCCACGTACTTTGGCATGGCCCAGGATGAACATGAATTCGTAGGCGCCGTCGCGAACTAATGGGCCGGTGTTCATGGTCTCTAAAATGTAGATACCGTTTTCTTTAAGATAGATGACGTGACCTTGGAATGGTCGATCAGCATGTTGAGCAGGGACCACATCGACACCCCAGGTGTCAGCACCGACGGCGATGACCTTTTTTGCAGCGAGATACTGTGCGACCTCTTCCGATTGCCCGGGTTCCCCAGAAACCCACGCTTGCGGATCAGATTTAAGTTTGGCGTCTGTCCAGCCGGTGTGAAACAGCACAACGTCACCTTCGCGGATGGGTGTGCCTTGTTTCTCTATCACCGCTTCCATGTCTGCTACGCTGAAATGCTCACCCGCTTCCATATGAGCCTTGCCAAAGTGGCCGGCCATATCCAGCACAACGCCGCGTGCAACGAGCGGGGGTACGTTTTCTATCCCGAGTTTCTTGAGACCACTGATGTCAGCGAAGTCGTGGGCATGGTTGCAGTTGTAGTACATACCATCGAAACCCAGGTGTCCCAAGCCGTCTAACTGACTACCTATGCCAAACCAGCCTTGAAAAATATCATCGTTATAAGTCATCCCTACATTTGGGCGTGCACCCTCTTGTTGTCCTGGCTGGACGACTTGCAATGACAGTCCGCGTGGCGCGAAAGCAGGCGTTGTTGAATCGATGACGATGCCCAAGCTGTAGGTCTTACCTGTACGTATTAAGGTTGCGGCGTCAATAACTGAAGATTGTGTAATCAGGTTGGCGTTACCGACTTGATCATCTGCACCCCATGGTGATGGTTTACATGCATCTGCCGCCCATCCCGTCGTCGTTGCGCATAGCATCACTGTCAGCAAAGCACTCTTTGTAAAAGATTTCATTCTGCCCTTCTTAGTGGTTCTCGTAGTAAGCTGATCGTACACCTCTGGAGATAGTGATGGGAAACCAAGCTCGACTTAGGGCCCTAGCCGTTTTGCTCTGTCTGAGCCCCTCGGTCTTCGCACAGGACTCCGTTCTCGGCGGCTTACGTACGGTTGAAAAGGTATTCCAGGAAAACTGCGCTGTCTGTCACGGCGAGCGCATGCAGGGTTCTGCGCAGGGTACGCCCCTGGTCGGTCTTGACCTCATGCACGGCGACTCGATGGCAGAGCTGACCGATAGCGTGGGTAAAGGGTTTCCTGAATCAGGTATGCCAGCCTGGGAGAAGGTTTTCAGCGAACAAGAACTCAAAAGCATGGCCCTTTGGATTTCTGAAAACAGAGACGGACTCTTGTACTCGGAATTCAATCTCAACAGTGATCTGATGCTGCCAACCGAGCCGATTGAAACCGAGAAATACACAATTACAGTGGAAACCTTGGTTGATGAACTTGATCCCCTGCCATATTCGATTGCCGCCTTGCCAGATGGATCGCTACTCCTGACAGAAAAAATGCGCGGTCTCCGTATTATTTCTCCTGAGGGTGAGAAGTCTGAGTTTGTTACGGGTACACCTGACGTGTTTGACGCTGGTCGCAAAGGTGGTGGTGGTCTCTTTTATGGTCAGGGTTGGTTACTCGATGTCGCGGTTCATCCCGACTACAAGGCGAACGGCTGGATTTACCTCCATCACACAGACCGCTGCGAGGACTGCAATGTGCTCAGCCGCGAAGTCGATCGATCTGTGTCGATGAATCGTATAGTCAGAGGGCGTATTCGCGATGGGGCGTGGGTTGATGAAGAGGTGATTTGGCAGGCTGACCTGGAGCATTACGGCGTGAGTTCAGATGTTGCTTCCGGCGGTCGTACGACCTTTGACCCAGAAGGCTACGTGTTTTTTAGTATTGGGATGCGTAATCGAGACGCTATACAAAACCTCGCGTTCCCCGATGGTAAAATACATCGACTCCACGATGATGGAAAAATCCCCGCAGACAATCCATTTGCAAGCCATGCCTCAGCGCTCAAGTCGATCTGGAGCTATGGGCATCGTAGTCCACAGGGTCTCAAGTTTGCACCTAAGACCAGAGAGCTATGGGGTACCGAGCATGGACCGCGTGGTGGTGATGAAATTAACTTGCTGAAACCTGGCAGGAACTATGGCTGGCCGCTGTTTTCCAAGGGGCAGAACTATGATGGCTCTGAAGTCGCGCATGGGCGTATGGAAAGCGAAGTAGAACTTTCTGATATTGAGCAGCCAGTTGTGGATTGGACGCCTTCACCGGCTGTTTCTAGCTTTGTGTTCTATGCAGGCGATGCCTTTCCAGCGTGGCAAGATGACATGTTAGTGGGGACGTTAAAGGCTGCGGACCTTGTGCGCGTAAGAATAATTGACGGCAAGCTAGTGCAGCAGGAAACAATAATCGCTGATTTGTCCCGGATTCGTGACGTTGAGATTGATCGAGCTGGTGTTATCTACTTGCTGCTCGAACACGAAGGAGGCAGTAAGATTGTGAAAATTAGGCCCGCTGCCGCTCCTGATCTCGCAACAACGGCTCAATAGTGGGCTCTTGACCGATAGCTGAACCGTTTATTGGTGGTAGAGATCGATAAAATTCTGGCTGAAAAAGCGGTTTTGCACATCCGCGGTCAGTGTTGCTGTCGTTTTGTTAAAACGCCCGATGGGGTCCCTGCCGCCTTCTGCATGGGGATAGTCTGACGAGAACATATAGAGTTCTGGGTATGATTCAGAAACCAGTTGGGCGACGTCTTCAAATGGATAGGGCGTAAAACGTAATTGCTCGCGCGCCTGCTCGCTTGGTAGTCGTTTCATCTTCGCTAGCTGAGGCTCAGACTTGGCCCAGATTTGCGTGGCATGATCCAGACGCCTGAGCATATCAGGGACCCAGCCTGCGCCAATCTCGATGATGCCACCCTTCAACGTTGGATGAGTTTCCAACACGCCGTCGAGAATAAGTGCAGACAAAAATTTGTGACTGGCGTGATGAATCACAGTCAAGTCTTTGCTGCCGATAACCTCGGCGCCGCCCCGAGCAGAGACTGAATTTGGCTGGCCGTCATTCAGCCATTCATCTTCTATCGCGAGTGGCGCGCTGCCGACGTGAAGAATAAAAGGCAGTTTTGCTTCGGCCAGCTTAGCCCAGATCGGGTCGTGCGCTGAATGTCCGGGTGAGCGGCCACCAGGGGCATCTGCTGCCACCCAAACGCCGGCTAGACCCAGTGCAATCACACGGTCTATTTCTGCGATCGCCTTACCCACATCCTGTAGCGGCACCATCGCTATGCCCATTAAACGTTCATCGTCGGAGCAGAACTCCGCCATGGATCGATTGTGCGCAGCCGCTGCACCGTAGGCGAGATCCGTATTCGACTCTGCGAAAATTAAGCGGGCGCACATTGAGGAGAAGATGATTTGTCGTTTGAAACCCAAGAGATTGAGGGCGCGACTCCGTTCTGGTCCATTAAACGCGCCAAGCGCTGCATGCCACTTAGGACCTTTGGTGAGGGCATCACCCAAGCTGGCTAGCTTGTCAGCGTACTCTTCAGGATGTCGATCAAGGTTCTCGTAGGTCGTCGCATCAAAAGAGCCGACCAGTAGCGCACCTAGGTCGGGCAGGAGCGGTTTGGTTTTTTGATCAGCGTTGCGGCTGAGAAAATCGGGCAATTCCATGAGATGACTGTCTGCATCATAGATCGTCCGATCGTCTGCATAGGTCATCTCGGTGACTCCATTAGTCGGGTATTGCCAGGTTTAGTTGGGCCATGACTTGGCTCGCCTACTCGTAGGTGTCGAGTAGGGCCTGATAAGTAGCGACTCGTAAGTCTGGTCGGTAAGAAGGCCAACCACCCATGAGCTGCATCATCGAAACGACGACGACGTTCTCCACCGGATCGATCCAAAATACGGTGCCAGCCGCGCCGCCCCAGTAGTATTGTCCTGCACTGCCCATTGCGCCGTTGGCCGCTGTATCGGTGACTATCCCGAAGCCAAGCCCGAAGCCGAACCCGCCAAGCGAGTCGCCAACGAGAGATGGCTGCTCGCCGGATCCACCACCGGCTGCGATGGCTGAGGGTAGGTGGTTTGCGCTCATGTAATTAACCGTCTTCGGGCTGAGAATTCGAACGCCGTCAAGCTCGCCATCACGCATCGCTTCGGCAAAACGCACATAGTCCCTGAGCGTTGAAACGAGGCCGCCGCCGCCAGAGTAGAGCGTGACGTCTTGGTAGTCACACATAGCGCGACAGGTTGCAAAACCGGGCATACCGCCCGTTGTATCTTGGTCTATCACGACGGCCTGACCATTCTGCGGATTGAGAAAATGATTGGGTAGAAATCGAGCGAGTTCATCCTCAGGGACTTCGAAAAACGTATCTTTCATATCCAGTGGATCGAAAATATGTTCTTTCAGGTATTCATCGAAAGGTTGACCGCTCAGCCGTTGCACAACCAGACCGGTCACATCGACGGCGATCGAATAGTGCCACTGCTCACCAGGCTCAAACTTGAGCGGCAAAGCGGCGACTTTCGTTATGAACTCGTCGAGATCTTTAGCGCCCCAAAGGTCGGCTTTTTGGTAGGCCTGATCGACCGGATCGTTAGGGTCAAAGCCGTAAGATAACCCGGCAGTGTGATTTAAAAGCTGTTGCATGGTCATCTGCTTCTGCGCAGGAACCACTTTGCCATTCTTCATGACCGTCAGGTCTTTGAGCTCCGGAATGAACTTTGAAACCGGGTCTGTGAGTTGGAATTTGCCCTGTTCATAGAGCTGCATCGCGGCCACAGCCGTAATGGGCTTTGACATCGAGTAGATGCGGAAAAGATCGTCCATCTCGATGGGGCGATCGTCCGTCGCACTTTTTTTACCAGAGGCGCTAGCGTGGACGACTTTGCCGTTCCGCAGAACGGCTGTTAGCGTGCCTGCGATTTTGCCGTTCTGGGTATAGCGATCGTTCATTGCGGCAACCCGTTCCAGCCGGTCGGAGGACATGCCCTCGCGCTCTGGCTTCGCCGTCGGCAGTTCCTGTGCAGACACGCCGATGGCGAATACTGCTAGGAGGCTGGCTAATCGTAGTTTCATCAAATTCCCGTAATCTGTTGCCTTGATCCCCTGATGCTACATTTTTGTAGGAGATTTCGGAAGGGATAGGCTCAAGCGGATGAGTGGATTGCGCGATTTTGGTCTGGTGGTTCGTCGCCAGCCGCAGCCGCTATGATGACGTGTGTCAGCGTTGAATTGTTACATCGCAGGTGCCGAACTGCACAACTTTCGCAGGAGCGACGTTAACCGAGAGTTAACGTCGGCGTCGGTCACCGAGTATGTATAATCGAGTCAAGTTGTATTGGCGTGTCTGGAAGAGTGGATCCATCGTTTTATAGTGACAAGTATTTTTTACGGGCTGCATCGATACTTAGGGCGGATGACCGTAATCCGACCGTACTGATGCAAGTCTTCTGCCGTAACCCGGGGATTCTCTGTGGCGCTGCCGAAAGTGTCGCCCTACTCAAGGAGTTAGAAGCGGGCGTAGTAGTTTCAGCGCTTGCCGATGGGGACGAGATCGAGCCGTGGGAGACGGTCATGACAATATCCGGATGCTACGCAAACTTTGCCCACCTTGAGACGCTGATTCTCGGTGTATTCGCGCGTGGCACCAGGATTGCCACACAGACGAGAGAAATAGTCGAAGTCGCCAATGGTAAACCGGTGCTCTTCTTTGGCGCTCGACATGATCATTATCTGACGCAGGAAGCCGACGGCTTTGCCGCGATCGTCGGTGGAGCAGCCGCTGTGGCTACCGATGCGCAAGGTCATCGTGTCGGCCTAAGCGGGGTTGGTACGGTGCCGCACTCACTCATTGCCGCGTACAAAGGCGACACGGTCCTGGCATCGAAGAAGTTCATTGAGCACATCGACGCTGACGTCCCTTTTACTGCGCTCGTCGACTTTGACAACGACTGCGTAAACACCTCTCTTGATGTTGCTCGCGCGCTCGGTCCACGATTGCATGGCGTACGGTTGGATACCTCAGCGAGTTTAATCGATGTCTCTTTACAGGGCCGTGCGGAAGCGGAGAAGGG
>JAQWQN010000265.1 GCA_029244465.1 Pseudomonadales bacterium | reverse complement strand
AATCTCTCGTCGGCGATGATCGTTGGACAGCTTGTAATTGCCAACCAAGCTCTCGCTGCGGAAGGTAGAACCGTCACCAATATCGTGTTGATGGGGATGGGTGAACCGCTCCTCAACTTTGATGCTGCAATCGCTGCGACTAATATTATGAAGGATGATCTTGCGTTTAATTTGTCTAAACGTCGCGTCACGATTAGTACCGCTGGTGTTGTCCCCGCGATAAACAAGCTTGCAAAGGTGACCGATGTTTCCCTTGCTATCTCTTTGCACGCCCCGAATGATGAGCTACGCAACGTACTGGTTCCGATCAATCGCAAGTACCCCATCGCGCAGTTAAAAAAAGCCTGCCAGAGTTATGTTGAGCACCTGGGTGAAGCTAGAAAATTAGTGATCGAATACACTTTGATCAAAGGCGTCAACGATCAACGAGCGCATGCCCTGGCGTTGGCAGAATTGCTTAAAGGCGTGCGATGTAAGGTCAATTTGATACCGTTCAACCCCTTTCCAGGGACTGAATATCAGCGACCTAGAAAAGCCGATATTTTGGATTTCCAGTCCATAATGATGCGGGCAGGTTACGCGACAATGTTGCGGACGACACGTGGAGAAGATATTGATGCGGCGTGTGGGCAATTGGTTGGCAAAGTTTTGGACCGCACTAAGCGCCAAGCGCGCTATAGGGCTAAGCTGGATGCAAACACGATTGCAATTGGCACAGGGTGATGACCAGTAGGATAGATTCGAACCAAGTCCGAAGATGCTTGCTATGGGTATTGACGAGCGCGATGCTCAGTGGGTGTATTACCGAAATCACAGGCGGATTGCCTGGGCCGGCGCCCAAAGAGGATCGGCTGCTTGCGCAGTTGGATCTGGCGCGTGGGTATATGGAAAAGCGAGATTGGGCTCGGGCAAAGGTGCCGTTGCAGAAGGCCCTTGAAATCGACAATTTCAGTGTTGAAGGTCTAGTGCTAACAGGGGTTTTATTTCAGGCTGAAGGTGAAACAGCGCTTGCTGAAGAACATTTTTCACGTGCCTTGACAATTAATCCCGATGATCCGCAGGCGTTAAACAATTACGCTAGCTTCTTGTATGAGCAAGCGCGTTACGACGATGCTTTGTTACCGCTACGGAAGCTGGCGCAAAATACCAACTATCGAGCTCGCCCCCAGGTGTTCGAGAGTTTGGGGCTGGCTTTTATGCAGTTGGCGCAAATGGACGACGCGGAACGTTCTTTCCAGAGAGCGCTTGAGCTTAATTTCCGCTTGGCGCGGGCAAATCTCGAGTTGGCCAAATTGCTATTTGAGCGTGGTAACCTAGACGCGTCGAACGAACGATTTTTTCTCTATAATCGGGTGGGTAAACCGACGGCGCGTAGTACCTGTTTAGGTTTGCGGCTAGCGATAGCGAGCAAAGATAAAAATCAGGAAGCCCGTTATCGACTCTCGTTGAATAATCTCTTTCAAGACCGAGCTGAGCAATGTCTGAAGACACTATAGGACAGATGACGCCGGGTTCGACGCTGGCCTCAGCACGAGAGGTAAGCAACCTGACGCAGCGGGATATTGCCGATGCGCTAAATTTGTCGATAGCCGTTGTCGAAGCCATTGAAACGGGTGACCAGGATAGGCTTCCAAGCGGGGTTTTCACTAAGGGCTATATACGCGCTTATGCCAAGTTGCTGGATCTTGACCCTGAACCACTCGTCGGCGGCCTGTCAGCGGAGGAACTGGTTAACAGACAACCGCAAGTTCGAGCTAAAACGCGAGTAGCGCCGATCCAGTTGCCCCTATCGGCGTTTGTTGGCGCGGTGCTTTGTTTAGTTCTTTTGCTTGTTTGGGCTGCATGGCCGAGCAGTGATGAGGTCGCTGCACCAACGGATGCCGCAGTCAATGTTCTGGCCGGCACTGTAGGGAAATTGCTGGCGTCAGGAATTGAAGCTGGCCCAAGCGAACCAGTCGCTGCAGTGCAAGATGCCGATGAGGTAATCGCCGCTGAAGGCACGTTAGCGACCTTGACGGGTCAGGCGTCTGATGTGACCGACGCTGTGGCAGACCGCATCGGCGTGACAGAGACACAGGATCAAACCGCGATTGGTGAACCGGATAGTGAGGGTTTCAGAGCGTTGACGGCTGCTGGTGATCAACGCTTAGAACTCGAATTTCTGGAAGAATGTTGGGTAGAGATTAAAGATGCTGAAGGCGGCACCCTTTTTGCCGATCTTGGTCGTCCGGGTAGAGCCTTCAAGTTTCAGGGCCAGGGGCCCTTTCATGTCCTGCTCGGATACGCACCTGGTGCATTGGTAAGCTTCAATGAAAAGTCGATCGCTTTGGCGCCACACACTCGTAATAACGTCGCTTCCGTCGTTTTGGGGCAATAGGTGAACGTGGTTAATTGCATTACAGGTAACTTGCCGGAGCTGAAGTAAATGGTCCAAGCTGTGCGTGGAATGCGCGATGTCTTGCCGCAAGAGGCAAGGCGTTGGCGGCTCGTAGAGGACGCGGTGACCGCTGTTCTGCGTTCTTTCGCTTACGAAGAGATGCAGCTACCTGTCCTGGAATTCACAGAACTCTTTTCGAGAGGCGTTGGTGAAGCGACTGACATCATCGAAAAAGAGATGTATACGCTCAATGATCGAGATGGGGACTCGTTGAGCTTGCGTCCAGAAGGAACAGCGAGTTGCGTCCGTTCGTTACAAGAGCATGGCTTACTCTATAACCAGACCCAAAAAGTATTCTATGCCGGTCCGATGTTTCACTATGAAAAGCCACAAAAGGGGCGTTATCGCCAGTTTGCTCAGATCGGTGCAGAGGCATTTGGTTTTAAAGGTCCGGATCTAGACTTTGAGCTGCTACTGATGTGTGCCGAGTTTTGGCGCGTGTTGGGGATTGATGAGTTTGTGCAACTAGAAGTGAACACAATTGGCGCACAGGCATCTCGAATTCGATATCGTGAGGCGCTGGTGGCATTCCTGACACCGCTTAGCGCACACTTGGATGAGGACAGTCAACGACGTCTTGCCACGAATCCAATGCGAATACTAGATTCCAAAAGCGAAACCACTCAGGCGCTCCTAGCTGACGCACCGAATTTAGTGGACTACATCGATGATGATAGTTTGGCTCATTTCAAAGTGCTTTGTAGTGCGCTCGATGAACACCGTATTCCCTACGTTGTAAACAATCGCCTAGTTAGAGGCTTGGACTATTACACGCACACCGTTTTTGAATGGACGACAACCGCACTTGGGGCTCAGGGTACTGTGTGTGCGGGTGGACGATATGATGGTTTGGTCGAACAACTGGGTGGCAAGGCAACGCCTGGGGCTGGATTCGCAATGGGCGTGGATCGAATCGTCTTGCTGCACGAACAGGTTTGCCAAGACCTTCCAAACGCCAATGTCGACGTGTACGTTTGTTTTGCACAACAGAGTATGATGCGCGCTGCGCAAATGCTGGCGCGGACACTGAGAGAAGACCGCTACCGTGTGCGAGTGCACATGGGCGGAGGCAATTTTAAGAAGCAGCTCAAACGAGCCGATGGCAGCGGTGCACGCTGGGCACTGATTCTAGGTGAATCGGAAGTAGAAGAAGGGACTGTGGCCGTTAAGAATCTGCAGTCCGGTGAACAGCACATGGTAACGAATGCAGATTTGCGCGGTCATATGTCGAAGCTCGATGAAAGACCGTGATCTGGACGTTTAGAATTATGAGAATGAAGAACAAATAGGATGGACGTAACGAGTGTCTGAGTATCTCGAAGAAGAAGAACAACTTGTCCGGCTGAAGCGTTGGTGGGATGAGAACGGAACCGCATTAGTCATCGGCGTCGTCGCCTTGGTTGGCAGCATTATTGGTTGGAATTGGTTTGCGAACTATTCCGAAACTGAGCGACACGAGTCTACGCGTGTGTATGAGGCTTATGAAGCAGCCACGGCTGAAGAAAAGGTCGGCCAACTTTCGATCTTGCGGCAGGAGTTTAAAGGCAACGCGGTACATCTATTTGCTTTGTTAGACCAAGCGAAAAATGCCGTCGCGGAAGGTGATGCTGCGAAGGCGCAAACATTGTTGGCAGAAGCCATCAACGAGGGGGATGACGAGATCGTCGTGGATCTGGCACGTATCCGTTTAGCCAAACTGGAAAGAGAGTTGGGGCTCGCAGATGAAGCTTTGCTGACACTTGATGCGGTCCGCAATGAAGGCTATCGCGGGTTGGTCCTGGAGGCCAAGGGGGATATTCATTCATCTCGGGGTGAGATCGAGCTTGCCCATCAGTCCTATAAGGTCGCGGTCGAGAGCTTACGTGATGGTGAGACGCGCCCCTTCCTAAATATGAAGCTAGAAAATACCGCACCATTTGGTGATGAATTTGTGACGATGACAGATACGCTAACAGAGGCGTTAAGAGCGGCGGAAGATACGCTTGAAGCAGCTGAAGCATCGGAGGCCGAGCAAGCCGAACCTCAGCTGGTGTCAGAAACAGAAGACACTACGCCGAATGAGTAGCGCAATTTTTAAACTGTCCTCCGTTGTGATGATGAGTTTCTTGATGGCAGGCTGTAGCTGGTTTACTTGGCTCCCTTGGGTTGAAGAAGACGAAGAAAAAAAGAACGAAAAACCCGCTGAACTTGTAAAGTTTGATGCGGAGTTCAAGCTTGACCGCGTTTGGAAGGGTCGTGTCGGAGAAGGGCTCGGTAAGAAGTACCTCCGCCTTGTGCCCGGTCTAGTTGCTGATCGAGTGATTGCGGTAGACGGCTACGGTGTGCTCGAGTCTCGAGATAGATTTAGTGGTAAGCGGGTTTGGCGTACCCAGATCGATCAGATAAAAACGGGTTTCTTCGGTCGGTTTAACTTTCTTGATCGCGCGGATCAGAGCTTTATTAGTGGTGGCGTAGGCATCGGCGAAGGTTTGGCGCTCATAGGTACGACAGAGGGGCAGGTGATTGCCTTTGACATTGCGACCGGCCAAGAACGCTGGCGGGCGCATCTTCTTAGCGAGGTTTTGTCGACACCGGCAGCGGATGATGGGCGCGTTTTTGCGCAGACGATGGATGGTCGTATTGTTGCGATGAATGTCTCGGATGGGGCCGAAGTCTGGACCTATGACAATCAGGTGCCGATTCTAACGCTGCGCGGAACGAGTTCTCCCGTCGTACGAGATGGCATTGTCTACGCGGGCTTTGCAAACGGCAAAATACTCGCTTTTCGTTCTGAAAATGGCGAACCCATTTGGGAACACAGGGTGATATTACCGGAAGGCCGATCTGAATTGCAGCGAATGGTCGACGTTGACTCACGACCAATAGTGTCCCAGAACCAGGTGTTTGCCGCCGCTTATCATGGCCGGGTGAAAGCTGTCTCTCGGCGTGATGGTTCACCGCAGTGGGAACAAGACATATCGACCTATTTGGATCTTGCTCGCGGATATAGCCAAATTTATGTTGTCGACGAAGACGACATCATTACCGCGATCGATGAAAATAGTGGGGAGGTGGTCTGGACCCAGGAGTCTTTTGCACGGCGCAAGCTCAGCGCTCCAATCGCGTTTTCCAACTATTTGGTCGTTGCGGACGAACAAGGCTACGTACATATTGTTGCGCAAAGAGACGGCCGATTGCTTGGTAGACGCAAATTGGATGGCAAAGGCATACGAAATAATATGGTCGTTGCTGACTCCACTATATTTGTACTAGGTAATAGTGGCAGTCTCCATGCGCTGGAAGTAGAGCGCCGCTAAATGTCTGCTCCAAGCGTGGTGCTGATTGGTCGTCCCAACGTCGGCAAGTCGACAATATTCAATAAATTAACGCGCACTCGCGCAGCCCTAGTCGCCAACGTCCCGGGCCTGACGAGAGATCGCCGCTACGGCCGGGCCACACTTGGCGAACGAGTCGTGAACCTGATTGATACGGGTGGCCTTTTTGGCGATCACGAGTTGGTTGCCGCGCTTTCAGAACAAACCCGGTTAGCTGTTTGGGAAGCGGATGTTGTGATTGCAGTGTTTGATGCCCGAGATGGCATCATCAATGCTGATCATGATGTGATCGATTACCTGCGTCGGGAGAATATTCCGTTTATTCCTGTGCTAAACAAGGTAGATGGGCTCGACGAAAACATGATCGTTGCTGAGTTCGCACAATTCGGGTTTGCGCAACCGCTGTTAATGTCTGCGACCAATAATCGAGGCTTAAAGAGCCTTGCGGAACTGGTGGTAGAGGCCCTTGCTGATATTGCGCCGAACTCTGACGCACAGGACGCGTTCGTTGTTGACGGGGTCAAGGTTGCGATCGTAGGTCGTCCCAACGTCGGTAAGTCGACGCTGGTCAACCGCCTTGTAGGGGAGGAGCGCCAAGTTGTTTTCGATATGCCGGGTACGACGCGCGACGCGATCGATATTCCTTTTGAACGCGATGGTACGCAGTATGTGCTGATCGACACCGCTGGTGTACGGCGCAAAGGCAAAGTCGATGAAATCGCGGAAAAATTCAGTGTTGTGAAAGCGCTGGATGCAATGGAGCGCGCTCATGTGGTTGTGTTGGTGGTCGATGCGCGTGAGGGTATTGTTGACCAAGACCTGCACGTTTTGCAGTACGCCCTAGAAGCAGGTGCGGCGATGGTCTTGGCCGTCAACAAGTGCGATGGCCTGAATGACGAGCAACGTGCTCGAGTTAGAACCGGAGTGGATCGCAAGCTCAACTATATTCCATGGCTGCCAGTTCACAGAATATCGGCATTGCATGGCACAGGCGTCGGCCATCTCTTTGGTAAGGTGGACGAGGTCTACGAGGCTTGAGAATTCGAGTTTTCTACTTCATTGCTGACTAAGCTGGTTCGCAATCTTGTTGAAACTCATCCAGCCCCGGCAGTGCGTGGTCGCCAAATCAAAATTAAGATGGCGACCCGCGGTGGTGCGCATCCGCCGTCTCTGACAATTCATGGTAATCAGCTCAAATCTCTGCCGGCGAGCTATAAACGATATCTGGAAAATGGGATTCGTGAGGCGCTCAACTTGGTGGGTAATCCTGTCAAGCTTGATTTTCGAGACAGCGAAAACCCGTTTGCCGGACGTCGCAATGAGCTAAACAAACGACAACAAGTTCATCGTTCCCGGGTTGTGAAACGACGCAAGCAACGAAAAAAATCTCGCTAGTTTGCTTGGCTGTTAACGGTCTGGTTCAGTGCCTCGGTAAATATTTTTGGATCGACTCGAGTCTCATTTAGGCTTACAGACCAATGCAGATGAGGCCCAGTTGCTCTTCCGGTAGCGCCAACTAGACCGATCGTTTGTCCCTTTGAGACACGTTCATTCTCGACAACTTCCAACTTGCTCATATGGCAGTACATCGTAATCAGACCACGACCATGGTCGATAAAGATCGTATTACCGTTGAAATAGAGTTCATCTGCCAATGTCACCACACCGCCGCCCGCTGCCACTATCGGTGTGCCGCGGTCCGCAGCAATATCGAGTCCGCTGTGCGGGTTGCGTGGTTGGCCATTAAAAAATCTCTTATGTCCGAACAGGCTGGTGGTTATGCCTGTCAGAGGTAGCTGGAAGCCACTGGTGACGTTGTGTTCGGGGCGATGACTCGCGTAGAGCCCACGTTGTCGCGCAGATTCTCGCTGGATGCGTTTTTGTGCTTCGGGTGGTGGGCTCACGAGCGCTTCGTTCTTGATGGTAATGTGCTGCTCTGTATAGGCATGCGGCTGGATAGTAAAATTGTGAGTCTGTAGCGAGCCGCCTTGCGCATAGGTTAACGAAGATTCACCAGGTTCTGTCGTTATGGGTATCGCCACAAGCGCCCATTCTTTTGCTATAAATACGGATTTGCCGCGATAGGCAATATTTGTCGCGTCGATGGGGATTTTGAACCGATAGATCCCACCCGGAATCGGTTTTGTTGGTGCGCCATGAGCGATTGACGTTAGACACAGCAAGAGAATAGCGAGTAAAGGCTTCATTTTTCTAAATCCGACAGCGTTTTCGGGCTTGTCTGATTGACCTTAGTTGCAATAGAGCCATCAGAGACGTAAATGGTTAAGAGGTCATCTTGTTGAACATCTTGTACGGAGGAAACGACTGTACCTTGGGCGGTGGTTGCTAAAGCGTAGCCTCGGTCGATCGTTGGAAGAGGCGAAAGGCTGTTAAGCATCCGTGATTTATGCCCGAGTTGATTTTTTGCCAGGGTAATTTTCGCTGTCATGCAGCGCAGGAGATCCGCATCGCTTTGCTCAATCCGAGTTTGTAATTGGCCAATAAGCTTGTGCGGCGCCTGTTGGTGAAGGCGAGCCTGCATGTGTTGCGCTTGTTTTCGTGCCGAATGCAATTGCATCTGGGACGCTCGGCGAAACCGCTCGAGTAGTGCCCGAATACTTGTTTTTTGTCGCTCAAGGATATCCATTGGATTGGAGATTCGTAGCGCTAGGTTCTCGATTCTCAAATGTTGGTGTTCGACGTAGCGTTGGAACATGGCCAGTAAATGGCGCTCATAGCCTTGAAACTCGTTTGACAGTTCTACCCGGTCGGGGCTCACGAGTTCTGCAGCGGCGCTGGGTGTCGCTGCTCTGACGTCAGCAACGAAGTCTGCAATCGTGACATCAATTTCGTGGCCGACAGCAGAGACCGTCGGTATTCGGCATGCGTGAAGCGCGCGGGCTAGGCGCTCTGAATTGAAGGGCCACAAATCTTCCAGACTGCCACCCCCGCGTGTCAGAAGAATGATATCTGGCACCTGTTCGATAGCCCGATCAAGGGCCCGGAGCAATTCCTCTTCCGCAGTGGTACCTTGAACCAGGCACGGTACAAGTAGGATTTCCAAAGCGGGGTAGCGCCGAGCAAGCACTGCCCGGATATCTCGAAAGGCAGCGCCAGTGGCCGACGTGACCACGGCGATTTTTGCCGGATAACGGGGCAGAGGAAGCTTAGCCGCGCTTGCGAATAGACCTTCTGTAGCGAGCTTAGCCTTAAGTTGGTCGAAGGCTTGGCGTAGTGCGCCTTCACCGGCTGCTTCCATATGATCGACGATAATCTGAAATTCGCCGCGACCTTCGTACAGACTCACGCGTCCTCGAATCAAGACCAATTGGCCATCGCCAGGCTGCATCTGGACACCACGATTACGATTAGAGAACATCGCGCACCGTACCTGCGCTCGCTCGTCTTTCAAAGTGAAGTACCAATGTCCGGACCGCGGTCGTGCAAAGTTAGACATTTCACCAAGGACCCAAACGTCGCGAAAACGATCCTCGATTGCAACGCGTGCTTGGTGATTCAGATCAGTAACTGAAAGAACGGTTTGTTCGTTGGGTTGGTTCACGTGGGCATTCTGAGTATTTGGCGGCACACTGTAAACAGCAACCGATCGATGGCTATCGCTGGCTTAAATTCAATAACTCGACCCTTTTTGACGCGAATCGCAAGACTCGAATTTACTTAATCGACCAGGATCGGTAAAATGCCGCTTTTGCGGGGATCCTAAATGTTGCGGATAGCAGCCGATGCATTAACTTTCGATGACGTTCTCCTACTACCTGCTTACTCTCAAGTCCTGCCCTCTGATGTTTCGCTGCACACTCGCCTGACGCGCGACATACAGCTCAATATTCCACTGATCTCTTCTGCCATGGATACGGTGACAGAAGCACGCCTTGCGATAGCGGTCGCACAGGAAGGTGGCATTGGTATTGTGCACAAGAACATGAGTATTGAGCAGCAGGCCAAAGAGGTACGTGCGGTCAAGAAATTCGAATCTGGGATTATTAGAGACCCAGTGACCATCGGTCCCGATGCGAGCATTCAAGAACTGTATGCGACGACCATGGACAACGGCGTCTCTGGGCTGCCGGTCGTTGTTGGTAACGAGCTGGTTGGTATCGTGACGAGTCGAGACGTTCGTTTTGAGGATCGTATTGATGCCCGCGTTAGAGATGTGATGACGAAAAAAGATGATCTCGTCACCGCGCTGGAGGGTACCGGGTTTGATGAAATCACCCGAATGCTCCACGCACATAGAATTGAAAAAGTACTGTTGATTAACGAATCCTTTGAGCTCACTGGGATGGTGACTGTGAAAGACATCGCCAAGGCACAGGCCTTCCCACGAGCCTGTAAAGATTCGCTCGGTCAGTTGCGCGTTGGTGCGAGTGTCGGCACGAGTGAGGATACGGATGATCGAGTTGGTGCGTTGGTTGAGGCTGGCGTAGACGTGGTCGTTGTAGATACAGCTCATGGTCATTCACAATTTGTGCTGGATCGAATCGCTTGGATGAAACAAACCTATCCAAATCTCAACGTCATCGGTGGTAATGTCGCGACGTATGAAGGTGCTAAGGCATTGATTGGGGCGGGCGTTGACGCCGTGAAAGTGGGCATCGGACCTGGGTCTATTTGCACAACTCGGATTGTTGCCGGTATCGGCGTGCCACAAATTACCGCGATAGCCGAAGCGAGCAAGGCGGGTATTGAAGAAGATGTGCCGATAATCGCAGACGGCGGGATCCGCTATTCAGGCGATATCGCGAAAGCGCTCGTCGCTGGTGCAAGCTCTATTATGGTTGGCAGTTTATTGGCAGGTACTGACGAAGCACCGGGCGAGGTCGAGCTCTACCAAGGGCGGACTTATAAGTCTTATCGGGGTATGGGATCGATGGGTGCTATGTCGCGCAGCAACGGTTCCAGTGATCGATATTTTCAAGAAGTTGAAGGCGACGGGCGCAAGCTGGTGCCTGAAGGCATTGAGGGGCGGGTTGCGTACCGAGGCCCAGTCAGTCCCATTGTTCATCAGTTGATGGGTGGTTTGCGAGCATCTATGGGGTATACCGGCAGTGAAGATATTGACGCCATGCGCACGCAACCAGAATTTGTCCGGGTGAGCGCCGCGAGCGTTGTTGAGTCACATGTACATGATGTGGCGATAACAAAAGAGGCTCCGAACTACCCGATTAGTTAGGTCGGACGTTCAACAAGCGTCCTAGTTAGCCCCGAAACATAACTATAGTTAGATACGCCAGTGCAGAACATACATGACCAGCGCCTGCTGGTAGTCGATTTTGGTTCGCAATACACGCAGCTCATCGCGCGGAGAATTCGAGAGGCTGGGGTGTATTGTGAAATTCATCCGTTCGATATTCCTGAGATTTTTATAGCAGAATTTGCCCCAAGTGGTGTCATCTTGTCGGGTGGTCCCGAAACCGTAACAGAGGGTCAAACCCCTCGAATACCACAGTCTTTGCTCGAACTTGGCGTGCCTATTCTTGGAATCTGTTACGGCATGCAGGCGGTAGCGACTCAATTGGGTGGGCGGGTTCAAGGGTCTAACCGACGTGAGTTTGGCCATGCATCTATCGAGATGGCCGCACCGAGTGATCTGCTAGAGGCTCTTGAGTTGGCTGATGGATCGATTGATGTCTGGATGAGTCACGGCGATAAAGTCACCACATTGCCAGATGGCTTTGTCTGTACCGCGAGTAGTGAAAGCGCGCCGATTGCCGCGATGGAAAATGTCGAGCGTAAAATCTATTGTGTGCAATTTCATCCTGAGGTCACTCATACGACGCAGGGTGCAGCTTTATTAGGGAATTTTGCGCGCAAGATCTGTGGCTGCAACGCCACTTGGACAGCAGCTAACATTGTAGAAGATGCAATTAGCCAAGTACGGCAGCAGGTCGGTGACGACCATGTGGTTTTAGGACTGTCGGGCGGCGTCGATTCTTCTGTCGTGGCAGCGCTTCTAGCTCGTGCGATTGGATCTCAGTTGACCTGTATCTTTGTTGACAATGGGCTGCTACGAAAAGGTGAAGTTCACGAGGTGGAGCAGGCCTTTAGTAATGAAGCCGGTGTCGGCAACGCATTGCCCCTGACCATCAAGACAGTGGATGCTCGGGACGAATTTCTCTCTAAACTTGAAGGCGAGAGTGATCCGGAAGCCAAGCGCAAAATCATTGGCGCACTGTTTATTGATGTATTTGAGCGCGAAGCGAAAGCGCTGACCGGCGTAAGGTGGCTCGCTCAGGGGACCATTTATCCAGATGTTATCGAATCAGCAGCATCCAAATACGGCAAGGCGCACGTTATCAAATCCCATCACAATGTCGGTGGCTTGCCCGAGCGGATGGAACTTGGCTTAGTGGAGCCATTGCGTGAGTTGTTTAAGGACGAAGTGCGCGAAATCGGGCTGCATCTAGGGCTGCCACGGTCACTGGTCTTTCGGCACCCATTTCCAGGTCCGGGCCTGGGCGTGCGTATTCTCGGGGAAGTCCGACGTGACTATGCAGAGACTCTGCGACAAGCAGACGATATCTTTTTAGAAGAACTACGAGCAGCCGGTTTATACGACCAGGTTTCCCAAGCGTTCGCGGTCTACTTGCCGGTGAAGTCGGTTGGAGTCGTTGGTGACGCCCGACGCTATGAACATGTGATCGCCCTGCGTGCGGTCGAGACAATCGATTTTATGACTGCGCGCAGCGCTCGGTTGCCGTATGAATTGATCGAAAAGATCAGCAACCGGATTATCAACGAAATTGAAACTGTTTCGCGCGTGGTCTATGACATTTCATCAAAGCCGCCTGCAACGATTGAGTGGGAGTAGCGG
>JAQWQN010000262.1 GCA_029244465.1 Pseudomonadales bacterium | reverse complement strand
GCATAATCGATGCGTCAGCAATTCCTTCATCGGTGGCGATCGTAATTGCCGCAAGTGCATTAAGTACATTGTGATTGCCCGGTACAGCCAACATCACACCTTGCAAACTATCTTGACCCGCCCGTTCCACATCAAATTTCCAGCGCCCGTCACTAGCAACCGTCAAATTAGACGCTCGAACATCAGCATCACTGCCAAATCCATACGTTATAACTCTTCGAGCAAGTCTCGGCAGAATCTCAGCAATTTCTGGATCATCGATGCATACGGCGACCGACCCGTAAAAAGGCAGCCGATGGACGAACTCTACAAATGTTTCCTTGAGCACATCAAAGTCATTGTCATAAGTCGACATATGGTCTTGATCGATATTGGTGATGACTGCCGACATCGGCTGTAAGCGCAGAAACGAAGCGTCGGATTCATCGGCCTCGGCAATTAGGTAGCGGCCGGCTCCAAGCTCTGCATTAGTACCGGCACTTTTTAACAAGCCACCGATGACGAACGTTGGAGACAGATCAGCACACCGGAATATCTCAGTAATCAGACTGGTCGTTGTTGTTTTACCATGCGTACCAGCCACTGCTATTCCGTGTCGGTAACGCATAAGTTCGCCTAACATTTCCGCCCGTGGCACAACCGGTGTGTGCCTCCGTTGAGCCTCCTGGAGCTCTTCATTTGTTTCATCAATTGCGCTGGAGACGACCACAACATCGGCAGCGTGCACATTTTTAGAAGCATGCCCAACGAATATAGTGGCGCCCAGGTTCGTCAGTCGATCTGTATTTTCCGACGCCTGCACATCAGAGCCCGTTACGTCGTAGCCTTGGTTAATTAGTACCTCGGCGATTCCACACATGCCCGCACCGCCAATGCCAATAAAGTGGATGGAACGTATACGCCCCATCTCAGGCACTTGATATTCTCGACTAGTCACGGCCTGGCTCCAACGATGTTCTAAGTACCAGCCCCAACAGCGCGCAAAAGACTAAAAGACTATTACCACCATAACTAACAAATGGTAGCGTTAAGCCTTTGGTCGGTAAAACTCCTGTATTCACCCCGAGGGAAACCATCAGCTGGATAGCAAGAACCAAGCCAAAGAAGTAAGCCAGAAATCCTGCAAATCGACGCTTGGCAACAAGATTACGTCGACCCAGCAAAAGTATTTGCACGGTCAGATAACTCAAGACAAGGACAAGAAGAATCGCGCCAATCGCGCCAAGTTCTTCGGCGATAACAGCAAATATGAAATCGGTGTGCGCCTCCGGTAAGTAGAAGAGTTTTTGCACACCCTCACCCAACCCCAAACCCCAGATCTCACCTCGACCAAACGCAATCAACGCTTGCGTTAGCTGGTAGCCGCTACCGTACTGCACGGACCAGGGATCCAAAAACGCTATGAGGCGTTCAAGACGATACGGTGATTGCAAAATAAGAAGTCCCAACAACAGAGCACCCGCGACAGCAATTAACAGAAAGTATCGCAGTTGCGCCCCGGCCAAAAAAAGTAAGCAAATGCAAGCCGTCATAATCACCACAGCCGAGCCTAAATCTGGTTCGGCGACCAGAAGCACACAAACGATCGCCACCATACCTAACGGTAGAAATACAACCCCCGCGTCGTTGCGTAGCTTTTCTCCGTGTCGATAGAGATAACCCGCCAAATAGATACATAGCCCAAACTTGGCGACTTCCGCTGCTTGAATGGTAAAACCGCCCAGACGTATCCAACGTGAAGCGCCATTAACTTCGTGGCTAAGCCCCGGGATCAAAACAAGCACGCCCATCCCAACCGCCGCTACCCATCCTAAAAAATACAATCTGTTCCACAACTTCGGTGGCAAAGCGAACGCTATCGCAAAGCTCACAACACCAAGTCCCAAATAGAATAGATGCTTAGAGAGATAAGTTCCCTCAAGCGCAACCGCTGCCGAGCCCACCATCACAGCGCTAAAGGCCAGTAGAGATCCCCACGCTATGAGGACGCCGTTGATTTGCTTGTCAGAGAATACAATCATGACACCTGCTCATCGCTAAGCTTCACAATCGCATCCTGAAAAAGGCGTCCGCGTTCGTTGAAGCTCGAAAACATATCCAGACTCGAGCAGGCTGGCGACAGCAGCACGATGTCACCTCTTTCGGCAAACTCGGTTGCTACCCGTACGGAGTCAGGCATGGTCGAAACTTCGGCACATGGGATGCAGAGATTACGCGCCAAAGCCGCTATCTGAGGCCCATCTTTACCGAGGGTGACAATCGCTCTTGCATGTAACCCCAATGACGCGCGAAGCGCGCTCAGATCAGCGCCCTTGGCATCACCGCCAGCAATGAGAACAATTTTCTGGTCCCGACCCAGACCTTCCAGAGCAGCAACGGTTGCACCGACATTCGTCGCTTTGGAGTCATCGACGTAGGCAACGCCACCGACGTCTTGGACCTTTTCGAACCTATGCGGGAGGCCGGCGTAGCTCTGCAAGGCGGCACTGATCTGTGTATCAGGCACCCAACCCGCAACCAAGGCGCACGCTGCCATAACATTGATCGCATTGTGCAAGCCCCCTAGCGGCAATTCCTGTAGCCGATGAATTTGCTGCTCGCCACGAGCTATCCACGACTCACCACCATGCGTGACAAGCCCCCACTCCCGTTCAGATTCCGGTGCGCCCAACCCGAAGCTGATACCCACGCCATCATCAGGCTTAGTCCTCACATCCGCACGATTAAAGACACGGTACTCTGCGCCATGGTAGATCTTTCGCTTGGCGTCAGCGTATGCAGCAAGAGACCCATGCTGATCGAGGTGGTCTTCGCTGATGTTTAGGATTGCAGCGCGCTCTAATCTGGAGACATCTGAGCGTTCCAATTGAAAACTCGAGAGTTCAAGGACGTAGAACTCTATCTCGGGCTGCAAAAGACTCAACGCCGCTTGCCCAAGGTTGCCACCAACGCCAACGCCATAACCACCAGCCTTGAGCAAGTGTCCGACCAGACTCGTTACTGTGCTCTTACCGTTCGTACCGGTGATACCTATGACAGGCCCGTCCGCCGCGTCCAAAAAAACATCAATATCGCTTAAAAGTGGCACTCCACTCTTTCGCGCTGAACGCAACAAGCAAGAGTTCATGGCGAGCCCAGGACTGACGACTACAAGATCTGTACGACCAGCAGGCAACTCTGTCGACTCCCAGAAGTACGTCGCTGCCGAAAGATCTTTCGGCACTTCTTTTTCGCGGCGCGTATCAACTACGGTAACAGCCGCATGTTGCTGTAAGAAATACCGCGCAACGGATTCTCCGGTTACGCCAAACCCAAGTATGGTCACATGGTTCGGCACCGCTATCTCAACTTCAAGGTCGAAAGACCAATGGTAACTAGGACCAACGTAACGATCCAAAACCTGACAATTACTTTCGGTTCTGGCCACCCTTTCAACTCAAAATGATGGTGGATGGGTGCCATTCTGAAAATGCGTTTACCGGTCATACGAAAAGACGCAACCTGTATAATCACGCTGGCAGTCTCGAGCACGAACAATCCGCCCATGATCAGCAGCACAATTTCATGCCGCACAATGATCGCGACAATACCTAGGGCTGCGCCTAGCGCGAGCGCACCAACGTCACCCATGAAAACTTGCGCTGGATAGGCATTGAACCAAAGGAATCCCAAACCGGCCCCAATCAGGGCGCCACAGAAGACAGCAAGTTCGCCCGCCCCTGGGATATATGGTACCTGCAGATAGGAGGAGAACTCGACATTCCCCGCGACATAGGAAATCAATCCGAGCGCAGCGCCAACCATCACCGTGGGTAAAATCGCCAAGCCATCGAGCCCATCGGTTAGATTCACGGCATTACTCATGCCGACAATCATCAAATAACTCAGCAGCACAAAACCGATACCCAAAGGCAGCGAGACTTCCTTGAAAAAAGGCACGATCAATGCCGTCTCAGCCGGTAGTTCGGCCGAACTAAACAAAAATACGGCGGCTGATAGGCCAATGATCGATTGCCAAAAGTACTTCCATCGAGCGGCAAGGCCTGCGCTGTTCTTGCGTGTGATCTTTAAGTAGTCATCCGCCCAACCAACGACTCCGAATGACATCGTTACCAACAATACAATCCACACATACTTCGAACTCAGATCACCCCACAACAAAGTAGTGATCACTATCACTATCAGTATCAAAACCCCACCCATGGTTGGGGTCCCTGCTTTGGAAAGGTGGGACTGCGGGCCATCTTCACGGACCGTCTGACCTAGCTGCAGATCGCTGAGCTTATCTATGACATAGGGGCCAATCACAAGAGAAGCAAAAAGAGCAGTCATAACGCTGACCATCGTTCGAAAGGTCAGGTACTGAAAAACAGCAAATCCACTAATATACTGGGACAAATAGTCTGTTAGCCACAATAACAAATTAATGCTCCCTCAAGACGCTTAGAGCCACAACCCGGTCGCTAAACCGGTGTCGATCGCCGTTCACTTCCTGGTAAGACTCGTGACCCTTGCCCGCAACCAAGACAAGATCATCCGGAGCAGCGGACTCTATAGCGCTTGTTATCGCCTCTCGACGGTCAACTACAGCTCGGACATTCTGGGTTGCAGACAGTCCTGATAACATGTCATCTATGATCGCAGACGGGGATTCTGACCGCGGATTATCCGATGTGAACCACACACAATCCGAGTGCTTAATAGTCACTCGTGCCATCTCAGGACGTTTTCCTTGATCTCTGTCTCCGCCACACCCAACAACACAAATTAGCCGCCCAGTACATTTCTCTCGGCACGCAATCAAAACCTGTTCAAGGGCATCCGGCGTATGCGCAAAGTCTATGACGACCAACGGCTTCCCTGGCGTTGCGGAAACGACCTCCATGCGACCGGGCACCTGCGACAAGCGCTTCAGTGCTTGTTCGCAACCATCGAGGGTGCCACGCACTTCAGTGACCGCGATCAATGCAGCCGTCACATTGTGCAAAACGTATTCCGCTGGCACCTTCAGCTCGGCAGTCAACTCATCCAGAGGGGTATGCCAAGTCACGCGTTGTATTTGATCGTCCAAAGTTTTAGCGTCCCAACTCCAATCGGCACCTGCACCGTACCCCACAACTCTCACATCCTCGCGTACGCGCACACTTTTGGTAAAACTGTCTCCGACGTTGAGGACAGCAACATCGAGCGGAAAGTCAGTAAATAGTCGTGCTTTCGCGTCTGCGTATTGCTTCATGGTATTGTGATAATCGAGGTGATCTCTCGACAGATTCGTGAATATCGCCAACTTGATTTGCACATCATGTGCTCGCTCTTGATCCAGCGCGTGGGAACTGAGTTCTATTGCGACGACTTGGCAGCCGAGGTCCTTCAGCTCAGCCAAACGCCTTTGCAGAGCGACCGGGTTACCCGTTGTCAGATCTGGATCCTTCAGATCACCCAACAAACCCCATCCCAAAGTACCCATATACCCGGCCTTACACCCCAGCTGATTCAACATATCAGTGATGTGGTAGGCAACCGAAGTCTTGCCGTTGGTTCCCGTTATTCCAATGCAATGGATCGCGGCACTCGGATGCTTATAAAAACTAGCGGCAAGTTTTCCTCGTTGTTCTACGAGATCCTCTAATTCGAACACCGGCAAAGTCGTCGTAACTGACGCCGCTTTTACATCGGTGAGGATGGCGACTGCGCCACTCGATTCTGCTTGTGTAATATGACGAACCTGTTGCCTGGGGTCTTTTGTCACGCAGACAAAGCCATAACCCGGCTCAACTTCAGCTGTGTGTTCGGCCAGGCCAGTCAAATGTAAGGACGGTGCCTCGGCACGCAACCACTCACTCGAAGTCATCATTACGTTGGACCTCCAGAGACACGTGCCACGAGGCTCCGGTCCGGCAGTACACCTAGCAAAGGCAGACTTCTCTCGGCAACCCGAGCAAATATCGGAGCCGCTACAGCGCCACCACCCGTTACCCCAGCGCTGGGTTCATTAATTAATACCACTGCAACAATCTTCGGATTGCTCACTGGTGCAATACCTGCAAACCACGCTGCATGCCGTTCATCATCGTAACCGTTTGGCCCGACCATCCTGGCTGTGCCCGTTTTTCCAGCAACGCGGTAACCGGCGACAGCCGCTCCAGACGCTGTACCTTCAGGCGCCGTCACGGTCTCCATCATCATGAGAACTTCTTCTGTCAGCGATGCATCATAAATTCGTTCGCCACTTTGTTTATTTCTATCGTCGCGAAGAATCGATAGCGGCTTTACGATGCCGCCACTTGCTAACGCTAAATACGCCTGTGTAAGCTGCACGGGCGTCACGGAGAGCCCGTAGCCATACGCAAACGCAGCGCGAACAATCGGGTATTTCAACTGACTGCTGTCGATGAAGCCAGCGGCCTCTCCTGGCAGTCTCGTACCTGGGTGGCGCCCAAGCCCTGCTCTCGTCAAAACGTCAAACACCGCTTTTTCTTCAAGGTCTAGAGCTAACTTGGCAAAACCCACCTGACTCGATTTTTGCAAAGCCTTGCTCAATGTGATTGTGCCACGATCAATTGGATCTTGGATTAATTTGGAGCCAATGCGGAAGTAACCCGGAGCAGTCTTGATCGGCGTATTGCGGTCGTACAGACCAGATTCGAGTGCGGCAATCGTCGTAAATGGTTTTATCGTCGAACCTGGTTCATAGGCGTCTGTCACGGCCCGGTTGCGCATCCCCGCCAAGTGATCCGCGATCGCGTTCGGGTTATATGACGGTTGATTCACCAAAGCCAGAATTTCACCGGTCGCAACATCCGCGATGACTATCGACCCCGATTTCGCCTTGTGAGTGGCGATTGCGGACTTAAGTTCCCGGTACGCCGTAAACTGCAGAGTCAGATCGATTGAGAGGCTAAGGTCCTGGCCGTAGACCGGTGCGCCTAAGAATTCCAAATCACGAATCACGTTCCCCAGCCGGTCTTTTAGGACAACTTTGCCACCCCGTTTGCCTTGCAAACTATCGTTGAAAGCAACTTCGATTCCTTCGATGCCTTTGTCGTCCAGATTTGTCAGACCGACAACATGCGCCGTTGTTTCACCAGCCGGATAGTAACGGCGGTACTCTGGCTGCAGATAAACATGCGGGATCTTCAATCCGATGAGGCGTTGCGCATCGTCATAACTAAGTCGCCGCTTAAGGTATACGAACTCTTTTCCTTCGTACGCAGCAAGACGTTCTGAGATACGTTTCGCTGAGACGCCTATCGCATCACCAAGCGCCACTATTTCTGCTGCATCCAACTGCGCTCGACTAGGGTCAGTCCAGACCCCGTACACCGGGGTGCTAACCGCCAACGGCTCGCCTCTACGGTCTGCGATAACGCCGCGCATAGCAGGGATAGTCTCTGTTCTTACAGAGCGCGCATCGCCTTGTTCCTGCAAAAAGTCTCGTTCTGTGACACCGAGAAAAACGATCCGTCCACAAAGTCCCACCACGCCTGCGATAAATATGACAACAACAATGGAGTGGCGCCAGCTACCCATCTGTCACCTGCTCAATATGAACAGGGAAAACCATTCCCAATCGGTCGAGTGCAACAGTCTCTATTTTCTGCAGACTCGACATCGTGCCCCGCTCGATACTCAATCTACTGTGTTCCTCCAAGAGATGATCGTGTTGTCGCTGCACCTCACCCAGGGATTGATACAGCGTGCGAGTTTCTGCCGCAGACTCAACGACATTGAGACCGCCAACCACGATCAAACCGAGCAACAGCAAAAAGCAAACACCCCAGATGGACCCGGTCGGCTCGCTTGGCGTTCGCTTGTTGCTTTTACCCAGGGCTTTGCGCTTCTTAGCCATTATCGACTTCCGTTAACTTTTCGATGACTCGGAACATGGCACTGCGTGCTCTAGGATTTTGGCTCACTTCTTTCGCACCCGCCCGCATCGCCTTGCCAATCAAGCGCCCTTCCGGCTGCGCATCTTTGGCACGCACGGGCAATCGCCTTGGCAATTGCGGTGGCTCTGCTAACTGTCTGAACCGTTGCTTAACCAAACGGTCCTCCAGTGAATGGAAGGTGATAATTCCCAGACGTCCACCTGGACGCAGCAACGACCAGCCTGCCTCCAAACCAGCTTCCAACTCCGCCCGTTCTTGGTTAATAAAAATACGGATTGCTTGGAATGATTTGGTTGCAGGGTGCTTGGTGCTCGCAGAGCGATGCCCACGTCTTTTTGGTGGCGGGACCGCCGCCGCGATGATCTCCGCAAGTGCTATCGTGCTCGCAATCGGACGCTGCCTTACAATTTGATCGGCAATGCGTCGTGCGAATCGCTCTTCACCGTAGTCACGCAGCACCGTTGTTATTTCGTCAAGTTCAGCGCCATTGAGCCACTCCGCGGCACTCAGTGCTTGGGTCTGGTCCATCCGCATATCTAACGGACCATCTGCGCGAAAACTGAACCCGCGCCTTGGATCATCCAACTGGGGCGAACTCACTCCGATATCCATTAAAACACCGTCGGCTGCTGTGATACCGACGGCGGCAGCCAAGCTTTTCATCTCAGAAAAGCAGCCACGCACTAACTCAAAGCGATTGTCTTTTTGACTCAGTATCTCACCAGCATCATGCGCATCCTGATCGCGATCTATGCCAACCAAACGCGCAATTCCTGGCATGCCCATCAATAACGCGCGGCTATGTCCACCACGCCCAAACGTTGCGTCAATGTATGTGCCATTAGTGCGATGCAAGAGCTTTTCCACCACCTCCGTAGCCATGACCGGGGCGTGGTGCCCCGACATGCGTTGATCTGCCAAGGAGACCACTAAACAGATAGCCCAGTGAACGCATCTCCATTTTCCAACAAATCCGATCTGTCTTTGCCGAGCCACCCGTCCATACATTCCTGCCAGGTGTCATGGGCCCATATCTCAATTTTGTTTCCCTGCCCAACCAAGACCAACTTCTTTGCCAACGCGGCATAATCCCGCAATAGTCCAGGCAGTAATATTCTCCCCGACCCATCGAGTTCTAAATCGGTTGCGTGACCAATCAATAGCCGCTGCAACAATCTGGCTTCTGGATTGATATTGGAAAGCGCTTCAAGCTTGCGCTGGACGATCTCCCACTCTTGCAGTGGGTAAAGCAACAAACACCGCTCCCGCATATCGATCGTGACCACCACCTTCCCCTGAGACAACGCAACCATCGCCTCACGGTTGCGCGTGGGTAGCGCCATTCGCCCTTTGGCATCAAGGCTTGCGTTGGATATTCCTCGGAACATATGAGCAGTTCGAGCAACTGGCGTAAGATGCATCGTGATGACAGGCCGACAGTCGCCGACGTAAGAACCACTGGCGCATCAAAAATTCGCCACTTTTCTCCACTTTTTCCCAAATTTTGACACTATAGAGACGATAGAACGCTAGTCAAGCTGTCAGCAGGCCCTGGTAGGCATAAGCCACGGAAATATAAAGAGTTTTTGGCGATTGCAGCGTAGGTTGGGTGACAGAAGTCTATGGACTCCCGCCGCCTATGGCCGATATCTAG
>JAQWQN010000241.1 GCA_029244465.1 Pseudomonadales bacterium | reverse complement strand
TCCATCTTTCATATATCCGGCATGAGTTACGGTGCCATCTCAAAACCGGCAGTGTTGGCGCTATCTCGCGGCGCCAAGAAGGCTGGCATTTGGATGAACACGGGCGAGGGTGCTTTATCCCCTTGGCACCTCGAGGGTGGTGCTGACATTGTTCATCAAATTGGTACGGCGAAATATGGTGTGCGCGATGAAAGTGGTTTGATGAGCGACAAGCGCTTACGCGAAGCAGCCGCTCACGACCAAGTCCGTATGTTCGAGATTAAGCTGAGCCAGGGCGCTAAGCCAGGCAAAGGCGGTATCCTTCCTGGAGAGAAGGTGACTGAAGAGATCGCGAAAATTCGTTTTATCCGCGTTGGTGAGGATTCGATTAGTCCAAATCGACACCCAGAGATTGATTGCGCCGATGACCTCCTCGATATGATCGGTCGCGTACGCTCTGTGACAGGCAAGCCGACAGGGTTTAAGGCGGTTGTTGGGACCCATGGTTGGATCGAAGAGATGTGCGAAAAGATTCACGAACGAGGCATAAAGCATGCTCCCGATTTCATTACGATAGACTCGGCGGATGGTGGTACGGGTGCCGCACCGGCCAGCCTTATCGATTACATGGGCTTGCCGCTCAAGGAAAGTTTGCCGCTAGTGGTAGACATCTTGAAAAAATATGAACTAAAGGACAGGATTTATGTGGTTGCCAGCGGCAAGCTGATAACCCCTGGCCAGGTCGCCTGGGCATTGTGCGTCGGCGCTGATTTTGCGGTAACTGCGAGGGGCTTCATGTTCTCATTGGGATGCATACAGGCGTTGCAATGCAATAAAAACACCTGCCCGACTGGGATAACCACACATGATAAAAAGCTACAGCGGGGACTCGATATTAGCGACAAGACCGAAAGGGTATACCAGTATGCAAAATCTGTGCGTAAGGAAGTCGGTACCATCGCGCACTCGTGTGGTGTACCTGAGGCTCGTGGGTTAAAACGTTTGCACTGTAGAATTGTCCAAGAGGATGGTTCGTCGAAACCCGTGGATGAACTCTATCCTGAGAGAGGTTCTGCCTAAGTCGTGGACGGTATCTTTAACATTGATAGAGAGTTGGGTGCACTATCCATAGGGGTCGATTGTCCCTGTCTTCAACGTGAAAACTTAGATATTTGGCAGTCTGATGTGGGTTGGGCGTGTATCAACTTTTTAAGTGTAAACTGGCGAAAACCGCCCGCTGCAGCAAGTTTTTCCGTCAGTGTTGCTGGTATATCCCATGAACAAAGACCACTGGCACAGCGGCGCGATGAAAGTGTCCCGAGAGGCGAGTTGCGCGCGGATTGTGTGGTGTCCTCTCTATAGTCGCGAAGAGCTTTTAGGGGTAGTGTGGATGCTTATGCTCGCTTGGATATGTGCCTCAAGGTAACCGTGCAAAGCGGATAGTCGCTACGGCCTTTTTAGCCGGATTCGTTGGGCATGGACGTCGCGGTTGATGGTTTGGGGGCGTGCCTGACGATATCAAAAACGCGTTTGTAGGTCCGTGCGCGGTCTTTTGGCGGATTGAGTTTGACCTCTACGAGCAGTCGTCCATCTTTGCGCATCGACCATGTTTTCGTCACTTTGCGATCTGGTGTTTTGTAGCTCTGGCGGATGCCTTTGTCGTTCCATTCGCTGGTTCTCCCTCGATAATCACCTTTGCGCATGATTTCCCGGTCGCTGTCGTCGTAGATTAACGTTAGCCGATTACCATTCGTCTCGATTGCCATCACATTACAGACTAGAACGGCAGGGTTTTTGGGTGCGAGGTTCGACTGAGACGGGATGCGTCCACCCAGAGAAGGTAGAGGTAGCCCGCTGATGGAAACGGTACCTCTCTGCAGGAGGTTTCTGCGCCCGGTCCCGGAGCCTTCTTTGTACGTGACAGCGATTTTGTCGGACTCTTCGAGATTGAGCTGCCACCGACCTTCTAGTGCAAAGTCATTTGCTGGTGCAGCAACAGCAAAGAAACTTAAAGTCAGCGCAACAATGATATCGAGGTGTATTGGTAATGGTTGCATTTGCCTAAGGCCCGTTCCTTGCAGTGATCGCTGTCCGTTCGATTGTCGGCAGCTGTTTTAGTTCAAACAAGGTTAGCCGTGATTCGGCATCACCTTGCGGGCGAAAAGGTCGAGCGACCCTAACAGTTCATTTGGCGTGTGTAATCCCTGAGGGATTAACAAGAAAGACTCCTTGATAGGTACCGCGCGGCTCACCTCGTCGATACGTTTATTGAGCGTGTCAGGAGAACCCACTAACAGACCTGGCATGCCTTGACCAAAAGGCGTTGGCCATGTCTTCCAAAACCACTCATAGTCTTCGAACAGCTTCTGTGCCTTAGCGTCGGTCTCAGCGCAGATCATTACGCCACCCCAACAGGCCTGGTCTCCTGGCTCGACGTCGTGTCCATGTTGTTTTGCTTCTTCTGTCCACTCTTTCCAAAGCATCTGCAGGAATTCGACGTTGCTCGTCAGGATGATAGGCCGACCCTTGTATTTCGCCCAAAACTTAGCCGTGGTCAAACTCTGCGAGAAGCCTCCGTATAACGGAATGTCAGTTTGGTAAGGGCCTGGTGCAATGCCAACCGATTCAACTGCCATATTCTCGCGTACGCCATCGCCGTAATTTACGTACACCGGGTGATCATGTGGATTAACGAAACCTTCTGGTGGAAAGTTCCAGAATTTGCCACGGTGCTGCAGAGTCTCCTGACCAAGAGCTTTGACAACGATATCGACGAACTCGGAAAAGTACTCGCGATTGAGATCATCCTCTGGGCCCTTGGCATTCCAGGGTCCAACTGCATTCAGTTCAGGTTTTACCTTGTAGTTTTCAACCCAGCGGGCTTGGTAGCCTCGAACTAGACCCACTCCGAAGCGACCGCCTAACATGTGGTCCAACGTCGTTATTTTTTCAGCAACTTGCAGGGGATTGTTAGTAGTTGAGACGAACCCGCAAGTGATAATCTTCATTCGCTTTGTGTGCTGTCCGAGCCACATGGCCATCAAACAAGGATCATTGGAAATCTCGAACCCTTCTATCTGAAGGTGATGCTCTGGATGACCGAAGCCAAAATAACCGGCTTCATCTGCGAAGGTGGCATACTGAGCGATCTCATTCAACATACGTTGGTAGAGTTCATTGCTGCGACCAGCCATCCCTTTTTCGAGTTCGTGACGGCGTCCGATGGTGCAGTACATGAATAATCCGAAGTCCATTGCGCGCTCCTATTGACTGATTGCTTTTGTTAGTTCTGTAAGTGGGTCCGCAGCAGTGCCATCCTTTTCCCCTTGCAACTTGATCTTGGCGTTAGATATGAGTTGGGCAAGGCTGGCTTGATAGCCATCTGGGTCGACGAAGGGGTGTGGCGCACCTGCTTTGCGGGATGCTAAAAGAGCCGCGCGCTGGAAGACATCGCCCATCTCTGCGTGGTTTGGCAGGCTCACGGCGACCCCCTCTTGCACTGCTTGCAGGCGTTCATAGCTCTTGATGTATGTTTCGGTGCGCTCAACGCCGCGGAAGTTTAAGCCTACTCCGCCGAGCGTGACTGCGGTGTGTGAGTCTTCTCCATCTTTGACCTGGTAGCGCAGTGTCAGCACGCCGGTCGTGTGTCCCGGCGTGTTGAATAGATCGACTCGGGTGTCGCCTAAAACGACTGAATCACCATCGTGGGCGACGATGTCGCGGGTGGGGATAGAATTGTAGTACTGCGCGAGGTCAGGGACCGTTTGTGCGATTTGCCAATCTTCTTCGGTCATGACGACCCGCGCGCCGAAGTTGTGCTGGAACAATGCAGATCCGCCCGCGTGATCGAAGTGACCGTGCGTGTTGATTAGGTATTTAATGTCGTTCGGATCAAAACCGAGCTTGCGTATGTTGCCCACAAGCGGTTGTAGCCATTGACCGTAGAGGGAATCAATGAGGATTAAGCCATCGCTGCTGACGAGTAGATAGGCGGCGACCCAATCGATACCAACATAGTAGAGGTTGTCAAAAATTTTGAACGGTTCGATGTATTGAGTTTTTGGGTCCTCCCAGTTATCCCATAGAGGTTGCATGGCCGCGGGAATGCCTGGTCCGGTAAACTCTTCGTTGGCGCAGTCGGAACATTTTACGTTTTTTACAGGCTTATGTGCGACTAAGTCCGTGACCCAATCTCTAATTGACACGCCATTTGCGGCAAACGTATAGAACTGCGGTCGAAGTAAAACGGTATGGGACGGACCGCCGGCGATAAAGGTTCTGAAATTCGATACGGCGGCTCGGATGTCGACATGGTTTGCCTCCAGACTGGGCAAAAGGCTGCCTTCTGAGATACCTGCGTAGCTTAAAAAGCGTTTCTGCACCGCGTCTTCTGCGGCATCATATTGTGCAAACAAAATATCTGGATTCGCTCTGGCTGCCGCGATGTAAAGGCGCTCGTAGTTAAAGTTAGCCGATAACTCGTCAGCGAAGCCGGGTTCTTCTTTTAGATAGCTAAACGTACCCCAGACGTCTCGGCTTTCTCGCGTTTCTGCCATACCGCGATATCCGCCTGAACCATCGCCTAGCTGGGCCAATTGTGCATCCGGGTAGTGCGAAGCAAGGATGGATGCATAGAGTGGTGATGGAATGGAACCGGCAGACGAGCCTGTGACAAAAATGTTTTGCGGCGCGGTAATGTGCTCGTAGGTCCAATCAAGGACCGCTTGCACGTTAGTGCGGCCTTGATGATGAATCGTCAAGGGGGTTTGCCCGTCTGCCACCGCTTTATAGACACGATCTATCGCGCCAATGTGTACGTCGCCAGTGCAGTATGGCGCCATCACGACGCTATGCTTGAGAAACGGGTTGTTCGGATGATTGAAGTTGAAAATACCACTGAAGCGAGGTTGCTCGCTTGCAGGAATTGTGCGTTTGTAGGTTGGCTGCATTTCGGGATCGCAACGTTCTCTATCGGCGCAACCGCCCCCGCCTTGCAGATAGAACAACAGCTTTTCTGGATCACCCGGACGCACGAAGAAACGATACGGTGAGCCATCGGAACACACGGTATCTCTTTCGGGTTCGATCGTGTGCCAACCCTTGCCCAGTGCCTCGATACCGGCAGGCGCTGCAATTGCGAGTTCGGATCCGGCATTTTTGGCTGTTTCCATTTCAGTGCTCGGCGTTTCGGCACAGCCGGCCAGGGTCAAGAGTGTGCCCAGGGCAAGACCGATAGTGAGTCGCATCGTCGCAATATTCTTAGCAGCGTACATCGACATGTCCTCCCCTAGTTTTTATGATGTAGCCTGATTCTACATGTTTAGTGAGTGCCAGGGATGACCTCAAGGATAGAAACCAAATCGATAATTGAGCAGTGGCTGTCGGGCGCTATCGAACCGGAAGCGGTCTGGAAGTGGGCGTTAGACGCGAAAGATAAAGAGAGTGAAGTTGGCAGATCGGATGATGCGCTTGTGCGGGATGTGATCGATGTGCTCACAGGACTGCCCTTTGACATGATCATCAAGGAAGACGCTGAAGTTATCGACTATTGTCTCGGTAATCCGCTCGAGGAAGCAGATCTAGGCCAAAACTTATTGTGGAATCATTTGGACAACGTCGATGCGGATGGTCGCCGCAATGCGCTTGCGGAAGATCCCTTTTACGGCCAATTTACCGGCGGAATTGATTAAGGGCCTCCAGATCAATAGGCAAATTGATCAACCCGGCTGGCCGCTTGGCTGAGCCCCTTACCCCTTATAAA
>JAQWQN010000201.1 GCA_029244465.1 Pseudomonadales bacterium | reverse complement strand
CGAACACAATTGGGGGAGAGAGTTAATGGACAAAGTTGTCATTGTTGACGTTATCCGCACTGGTCTAGCTAAGGCCCACAGGGGAACATTCAACTTAACGCGCTCAGATGACTTGGTCGCGCACTGCATAAATGCGCTTTTGGAGCGCAATCCAGGTGTTGATCCGGGTGTCATCGAAGATGTCATTCTCGGCTGCGGCCGACAGGTCGGTGAGCAATCGGCGAACGTGGCACGCCACGCCGTCGCTCTATCTAATCTACCCATCACGGTTCCGGCAACGACAATCAGCCGTGCCTGTTCATCTGGACTAAATTCTATTGCTTTCGCAGCGACTCAAATCAACTCCGGGTGCGCAGAAGTGATGATGGCTGGTGGCGTTGAATCCATCACAGGTCTAGACCGCGGCAAACCTGCTGAATATGAGGAAAATGCACGTCTCACCGAAGCAATGCCGGACATGTTTATGGCCATGGGCAATACGGCTGAGGTCGTCGCCCGTCGATACCAAGTCACGCGTGATGCTCAAGATCAGTATGCATTGCAATCTCAGCAACGTTACGCGAAAGCCAACGAAGCAGGCTTCATCGCCGAGGAAATCGCTCCGATGAATGTGCAATGGCGCAAGGTCATCGACAAGGCCACAAAAGAAACCGAGATCGTCTCCGGCGTCGTCGATCGCGATGAATGCAATCGACCCAGTACCACGATCGAGGCATTACAAAGCTTAGACCCAGCGTTCGAAGAAGGCGGCAGCGTCACCGCTGGCAACGCCTCACAACTTTCGGATGGCGCAGCGATGGCTTTGCTCATGACGGAGAAGAAAGCTGAACAACTCGGCTTGGAACCGATGGGCTACTTTCGTGGTTTTACCGTTGCCGGTTGCGAACCAGACGAAATGGGCATCGGCCCCGTCTTTGCTATTCCGAAACTGTTGGACTACACAGGCCTTACGCTCGATGACATCGACCTGGTGGAACTCAACGAGGCGTTCGCTAGCCAATGTCTGTATTGTCGTGACAGGCTGGGAATAGACAATCAGAAGTACAACGTCAACGGCGGTTCCATTGCCATCGGTCACCCCTTTGGTATGACAGGCGCAAGGTTAACCGGTGGTCTACTGCGAGAACTTCAGCGCAGAAATCAAAAATACGGCATCGTCTCGATGTGCATTGGCAAAGGTATGGGCGCGGCGGGCCTATTCGAAGCAATCTAACGGCTGACTAACCTCTGATAAGAACGCAGGGCGGCATAAGATGAGTGACAGAAGGAATTTCCTAAAGACCAGTGCGTTATTGGGCGCCGCAAGCGTGATGACAACCAACGCTCTATCCGCAAGAGAGCTCGCACAACAAAAAGGTGCCGAAGGTGTACAGAGTTACCGTCGGCTAGGTCGGACCGAACTGATGATTTCGGATATCTCTTTCGGCACGTCGCGACTGCGCACAGGGCAAGAACATTTGATCGACCATGCCTTAGACCGCGGCGTGAACTACATCGACACGGCAGAAGGCTACACCGGCGGACAATCTGAAAAGGTCATTGGTCGTGCCCTTAAAGGAAAGCGAGATAAGGCCTATCTTGTTTCTAAAACTATGACGCGCGCGAGCACTTCGGCTGACAAGCTCATGCGTGATCTAGAGCACTCGCTCAAAAGTTTGCAGACCGATTATGTGGACATCTACATGAACCATGCCGTCAATGATGTCGGCGTAGTTGCAAACCCTGAATGGCAGACGTTTGTCGACCGGGCCCGAAGCCAGGGCAAAATCCGTTTCACCGGGATCTCCGGGCATGCTGGTAATCTGATTGATTGCTTGGACTATGCGATCGACGAGAATCTGATCGAGGTCATACTCACTGCGTACAATTTCGGACAAGACCCCAAATTCTATGAGGGACTGACGTCCGGCATCGATTGGATTGCAACACAACCCGATCTCCCTCGGGCAATCCGGAAAGCCAAAACTAAAGATATTGGTGTAGTAGCTATGAAAACCCTCATGGGTGCACGCCTCAATGACATGCGACCATACGAAAATCGGGGCGCCACGTTCGCACAGGCGGCCTTCTCTTGGGTGCTCTCCAACCCTGATGTCGATGCGCTCATCATCACCATGACGAGCGCAGATCAAATTGACGAATATCTCGGTGCATCAGGCGCATCAACTGTGTCTGCTGAAGGACGAAAACTTCTCGATCAGTACGCTAACCTCAATGGCGCAAACTACTGCAAACACGCCTGCAATCTGTGTTCCGGAGCATGCCCTTACGGTGTTCCCATTTCAGATGTATTGCGCACCCGGATGTATGCGACTGACTACCAAGACGTCGAGTTTGCTAGGGATGAATACGCTCTCCTCGAGACGAATGCATCCGCTTGTCTGTCCTGCAGCGGAGCACCATGCCAAAGCGCTTGCCCGAACGGTATAGAGATCGACAAGCTCTGTGCCCCGACGCATAGAATGCTAGGGTCATCCGAGCAGATGGCTTAGCGATAAGGAACTATTTTGATACTGGAAGAAGTACTCGCTCAGTTCAAACAGGGGCACATTGATCTTGACGCCGCCGCAACAGCGGTTCGTACAAGCCTGACCGAAGATCTTGGGCACACGGTCATAGACCATGACCGAGAACGTCGCACCGGTGCTCAAGAAGTCATCTTTGGTGAAGGCAAAACAGCGACGCAAATTTCAGACATCGTTAACGCGATGCTCGAACACGGCTCTAACGTTCTTGTTACACGCCTCGATGCAGACAAGCATGACGCCCTGAAACACCTGCCAAAAAGCGCCATTTATCACGCTCAAAGTCACATCCTCATCTGCATGCAGGCACCAAAGCCTAAGCCTGCAACGCCAATAGCCGTGGTGACAGCGGGCACTTCAGACATTGCCGTCGCCGAGGAAGCAGCGTTAACGGCGGAGTTTTTCGGTAACGAGGTCGAGCGAATATACGATGTCGGCGTAGCCGGTCTACATCGCTTATTGGCGCGTTTGGAAGATCTACGTCGTGCTCGGGTGTTGGTGGTCGTCGCCGGTATGGAGGGCGCTCTACCGAGTGTCGTCGGCGGTTTAGTAGACAAACCGGTTATCGCAGTGCCAACCAGCGTAGGTTATGGCGCTGCTTTTGACGGCGTCGCCGCGCTACTCGGTATGCTAACCAGCTGCGCATCTGGCGTGTCAGTGGTGAACATCGATAATGGCTTCGGCGCAGGGTATCTAGCCAACTCCATCAATCGGCTGTAGGATGACTCGATGAACTCAAATTTATCCTTTAAATTTCAGGAGCTTAAGAGCAATATCGAGCAATATGATAGCGCCATCATCGCGTTTTCTGGCGGTATTGACAGTTCTTTAGTGGCCTACGTTGCTGGTGACGTTCTTGGTGCACGAGCCCTCGCAGTGACCAGCGCATCGGTCAGCCTGAAACGCGCCGATCTTGCTCTGACAAAAAAACTGGCTCAAGACTGGGGCATTCAGCACAAGGTCATCGTGACCGATGAGTTATCAAAGCCGGAGTATCGCGCCAACCCGACAAACCGTTGTTTTCACTGCAAAACTTCTCTGTACACCTACTTAGACGAGATCGCACAAACAGAAGCTGTCGCGGTCGTGCTCAATGGCACGAACACTGACGACCTCGGTGATCATCGTCCGGGCTTGATGGCTGCGAACAATTTCGAGGTACGATCACCATTGGCGGAATGCGCGTTCAACAAAGCTGACATTCGTGCTCTGGCCCACGAACTTGGCTTGGAGAATGCCGAAAAACCACAAGCAGCGTGTCTTTCTAGCCGTTTTCCTTATGGCACTGAAATAACCCTCGAACTGCTGGAACAAGTCGAAGCAGCGGAAGATGTCCTCACAGACTTAGGGTTTGAGCAGTGTCGTGTGCGCCATCATGGCGATGTGGCGAGACTGGAAGTGCCACCACACCTCTTTCCGCTAGCCTTGGAGCACCACCAAGAACTTTCTGAACGCATCAGCGCAACGGGCTACAACTTCGTCGCGCTTGACCTTGCAGGTTTCAAGTCAGGGTCACTGAACAAAGTGCTCTCCCCCGACCAAATTCAGGTCGTCAAAATAGGCAACTAACCCGCACTAACCTGGACGTCGTCCGAGACGTCTCGCACAAACAATGGCTCCATCCCTAACGTTTCTGCATCCGCTGCGAGCGCAAATTGATCTGGCGTCTCAATTGGCCCGTCAGCCGCGGTAAAAACCGAATCCAGTAGCGAAGCATCACTTGTTGTATTCAAAAACAAGCCTGGGCGAGAAAGAACAAAGTCCACAGCGCGCTTCAGCGCTTCTGGCTCACGAATTGGTTTGTACCAGCTAAAGTGTTTTTCGGGATCGTCCTCACGCCACCGACGCAACGCAATCGCCTTGATAGTTTGCATCGCTACACCCCTCGACTGACACAACTCATACAGGGCGTCAAAATCCTCCACGTATTGCGGGTTTTGTATCATGGTGTAGTTATAGGGCGTCAGGATCGAATCGAATTCGAAGGCCTGTAGGCTTTGCGTGTGCATCACCGGCGCATACGTGCCATGCCCTGTCACGCCGATAAACCGAACTAAACCTTCATCCCGTGCTTCGATCAAGGCCTCAAGCGCGCCACCCGGACCCATCGCGATATCCCATTCGCTTTCTTTGGTCAGGTTATGCATCTGGATGAGGTCGATCTGCTCAACCTCCATGCGTGCCAGGGACGCACGAAGTTGCTTCGCCGCCTCATCTTTGGTCCGCAATCCAGTTTTGGTTGCCAGAAAAAAGTCATCACGCCGCGTCTTTAGAAAAGGCGCCAAGCGCAGTTCCGCCTCACCGTAGCTGGCAGCCACATCGATGTGATTGATCCCAAAATGATCGAGTTTCGCGAGCGTTGCATCCGCCCGATCCTGCTTCATCGCGCCTAGCGTGGCCGCGCCAAATAAAACGCGTGAGCTCGTATGGCCCGTCCTACCAAAGGGAATCCGATCGATCATTTACACACCCACCGAAAAAAAACTAAACGACCACAAGTGTACCGCAATCCCTACCCCTTCTCTCCCTGATGATCTCTCACAAGCCGTGCGAGACACATGACATCTCGTTGGGCTCAGTCCTGCTGCACAGAAAATCCAGTCTGAGCAGAAATCCAACTCTTGTTATCATGGGCACTTAGCACAGGATAATTTTATGGCTGAGTTTAAGCACACGTATGCAGGCAACCCCTACGATCGAGGGGAACCCTTGCGCCGCAGCGAGGAGACGATCGCTGACCTACAAGGGCAGGATTCTTCACTCTTTTTACCCTTTCACAAGTTGAACGTCTCGACAAAATCTGAATCTCTTAATTGGCTGCGGCAATCTGATTTGCCGCAACTCGATACGGTTCAGACCATCTTGCTTGGCCTATACGACGGCATTGCTCGCTTTGCAATTGATATCAACGACCCACCATCCGAACTCGAGTTCACGGACTGCCGCGCCATTGCGGCTTCGTTGGCGACCGAGGACACCGGCGTCGTGGCGCAAGCGCGGGCACAACTTGACTGGCATCGACGCAATCCCTTCTGCGCGCAATGCGGGGGGGCGAGTCGTCCTGAACGCGGCGGGCAGGTACGCCGCTGCACACGTTGTGAGCGTCATATATTTCCGCGCACAGATCCTGTGGCGATCATGCTGATCGTCGATGAACCTGGCGGTGACAGATGCCTCTTAGGCAAGTCACAAGGCCGGATGGCAGATTCAAATTTCTATTCGGCGCTGGCTGGCTTTCTCGATCAAGGCGAATCGCTGGAAGAAGCGGTGCGACGTGAAGTCTGGGAAGAAGCCGGGATCCGGGTCGGTGAAGTCAACTACCACTCCTCGCAACCCTGGCCATTCCCGTCACAACTCATGATCGGTTGCCACGGCATCGCCACGACAACCGATATACACATCGATGAGATCGAGATGGCTGACGTCAGCTGGTTTTCTCGCGCCGAAGCAAAGACAGCGATCGAACAGAACAATCCAAACCTTCGTGTACCTGGTGCGATGGCGATCGCTCACCACCTCATTCGCAGTTGGGTCGATGGCGAAGTGTCGCTGTGAACGAGCTGCTATGTTGGAACTGTGGCGAAAACCTAGCAGACATCCCGCGGCCAATCTCCCGTCACGCAACGTGTGGACAGTGCTTCAACGAACTGCATTGCTGCCGCCTCTGTCAGCACTATGACCCGAAAAAAACCATGCAGTGTTTCGAAGATCGTGCTGATCCACCCATACAGAAAGAAAATGCGAACTTTTGCGACTTCTACTCGCCACAATTGGCGGCGTTTGAAGGCAGCACGGTTGGCATAAGTGAGGACGCAAAGGGCGCACTCGATGCACTGTTTAGCAAAGGCCCACTGCCTAACCCTGACACCACCGAGGCAGGCGTCGACCAACCCGCACCGGTCGAGCAGGAAGCCACAGCGAAAAAGAAGCTCGACGATCTATTTCATTGATGCCATCTATCGAGGTGCGCTTGAATGACTAGTCAGCAAGCCATATCGCGAGAGACTGGACAAAGCCACCCGCCTCACCTTCCTTCTCTGCCAGCCGCGCGCCCCCCAAAATTCCTGGCATCGCATAGTTGCCCGCATGACACGCATACTCATAAATCGCCGAATCAGACTTTCGCAATGGCAGCTCTCCACGCCACACGTCCGCATATGTATTCGCATCGTCCATTTCAAACTGATATTTGACGCGATCGTCGCCAACGCGGGTGAAACGATCCGTCACCTTCAGCTGCGGCGAGACGAAAAAAATATACTTGATCGCTGCTCGAAAGCTCTGTTCTGGATGAAAATTGGTTGTCTCAACAACCGGGGTATCTTCTTCCCACCGACCGATTGAATCTCCCAACCACTTCGTCACATGCGCAGGCCGATGCTCTGAGTTCTATCTTCCCGTGCGCACGTCATGGTTCATCTCAATCATAATCAACACGTGGTCTCGATTCTGCACAATCTGATAATTGTTGTTGTAGAACACCGGCAACATGGGTGGCCCACCGGTGGATCCAAACCCAACCAAACAGCGCTCACCCAAGGGCCTCAGCTCAGGGCCATCAACTTGGGCAAGCACATTACCTTCATCCATCGAAAATGTGTTGTACCCCCCGGATCACCTGATTTTTGTAGCTGGCCGTCAACTTTTTCTGGCTTGTCGTACTGCTCATAGAGGGTGTTACGCTCCGCTTCACGAACGGCTGCTTGCCCTGGGGTCAGCACAAACGTGTCGAACTGATCTGTCCGTTCCAGGGTGCTAAAGCTCGCGTTGGCCCAGACCCCATGCTGGTTCCGGTCGCCGAACCAGGTTCGCGGTGCTTGGTAAGCGCCATCTTGGGCGCTCGCGGCCACGAAATGGGTGCTTAAAAAAGCAGAAGAGCGATCGATCTAAGGGTACGCATCTAAAAACTCGATGAAACTCGATGAAACTTGACCGACCGTATTCAGATTCCGCCGTTGACGCCAAGCAGACTTCGCGAAAGAATGGCCCTCGACATAATGATGAGATTTGGAAGACCTATGAGTATTGCTAGCCTAGGTGGGGTATTTAAGATTTTCAGCGGCAGCGAGCCCACCGCGGAAGAACAATCGCAGTTGGCCAAAGAAGCTATGCTCATGACGCTTGCGCGCGCTACGGCTGCCGACACCAACATCAAAGCCATCGAAGTGGAAAAAGTTCACGACGTATTGCTTGAACGTACGGGCGAAGACTTCGCACCCGCTGACATTCGTGTCGCCGCAAATTCTGCCATCTACGAGAAGGCGCCCCTGGAAAAATACCTGGCCTCGGCTGCCAAAAAGCTCGGCGACGATGATCGACTTGGCATCGCTGAAGCTCTGGCTGATGTGGTGAACGCAGACGGGCGTGTGAGTGATCAAGAGATTACTTTCTTCAACGACGTTGTTGCCGCCCTAGATCTCACCCCCGCTCAATTGATGGGTCTGAAACCCGAAGCATGAATAACCCTGTCTGACAGTGTGAGAAAATAGTCAGTCTGCAATACAAGCGCCTCTGTGAGGCGCTCTGGTAGACCCGCTGGGCAGTGATGAAACATCGCCCAAGATCTTGGAAAAGGAATTGGTCTATCTGCCACTTGGTGCGACTCAATCTATACCAAAGTGGCTGAGCAGATCGACAACACACTGAATCAGGCCCGCGTTTTCGTTGTTTTCGAACATGAAGACGGCATTGCTGAAGTAAAAAAGGTTCGCGAAAAGTACGAACAGAGCACGCCTCCGCGCGTGCCTCGCAAAAGGCCCAGTCACTCGCACGAGACGCATTGTTCGCCTGAACGCTCAGTGCAGAGAATTACGCGGGGCCGTCAGCTTACCTCGCTTATTCGCCTTGTTCTTCTTCAATCCGAGCCCGGCAAGGTTTTTTTGCTCTTGCGCTATGAGCTGAGATTCTCTTCGATTAATCACAGACTTCCTACTAAAAAACGGCTCTTAACAAGACTATAAGAAAATTGCTCTCAGATTGGCGATCTAGTTCTCAGACCAAACCTCAGAGAGGGCGCGCACTCTACTGGCAGGGCTGCACCAAGTCCATAACTGAAGGCAGTATTTCGTGCCCAAAATCGCGTACGTCAGGCGATGGCCCAAATTCATCCGGAATTTGGAAGACGCACAGCCCTGCAGCCGTTGCGAATCGCACACCAGGATCCGAATCCTCTAGTGCCCGACGTTGCTCCGCAGCCAGGTCAAGTTGATCTAACGCTTTCAAATAGGGTACGGGATGTGGTTTACCTTTAGCCTTCTCGCCAGCGCAAACACAGTATCGGAAGTAATTCGTCAAACCAGCCATTTCAAGCTTTGTTGCGACCACTGGGCGGCGTGAAGATGTCACCACAGCCATCGGAATCTCCAACACAAACAGTTACGCCAATAAGTCGGAAATCCCCTCTTTAAGGGCTATAGGTGTTGTTGCTATCTCTTGCTCATCCAGATGAGCCGAATGAGCCAACGTCGCCTCAAACAGAAATTTCGGGCCAAAACCCGCTCGCTTGATCCCGTCGGTGTGAACCTGGCTCGTCCCAACACAACGGTTGTAGATAGCGACATCTGCGCCATAGACTTCATTGCAGGTTGCAAGAAAACACCGTCTGGCCAACTTTTCCGATTCTAGAATGGTCCCATCAAAATCGAAGGTCATCGCAAGAGGAATCTCAGCACGCGTCATCATGCGCTCACAGGTGGCCTAACTGACTAGCCGTTATCTGCAACCAAGTTGTTGAGCACATATTGCAGAATCCCACCCGCTCTATAATACGAAATCTCATTTTTCGTATCGAGGCGGGACTGCACCTCTACATCAAACTCGCTACCGTCCGCTCGTTGGATACGCACCTGGACCATCTGGCCAGGGCTCTCGCTTACCCCGGCACCAATCGAAATATCGATCACCTCACTACCCGTGAGAGCAAGTTCTGATCGGCCTGAATCAGTCTTGAACTGCAGAGGTAGCACACCCATACCGATCAGATTAGACCTATGAATTCGTTCGTAACTCTCCGCAATCACTGCCTTCACGCCAAGCAAACGGGTGCCTTTCGCGGCCCAATCACGGCTTGAACCGGTACCATATTCCTTACCTGCGATGACGACGAGCGGCGTCCCTTCGCCTTCATAACGCATTGCCGCATCGTAGATACTCAAATCATCGCCAGAAGGAATGTGCTTGGTATAACCACCCTCTATGCCAGGCACCATTTCATTGCGAATCCGAATGTTGGCAAATGTACCGCGCATCATGACTTCATGGTTACCACGGCGGGAACCGTAGGAGTTAAAGTCGGCAACATCAACCCCATGCTGCTGTAAGTATTGACCGGCCGGGCCATCTTGTTGAATCGCACCCGCTGGCGAGATGTGATCCGTTGTTACTGAATCGCCGAGCAGCGCTAAAACTCTAGCACCTTGCACGCCAACCGCCTGATCTAACTGACCGCCGGCCGAAAAAAATGGCGGTTCTTTTATGTAGGTGGAATCCTCCCACCCATAGGTCGCCTCAGAAGTGACGGGTAGATCGCGCCACGCCTTCGGGCCCGTGTAAACATCTTCGTACTGACGATTGAACATCTCCTTAGTCACCCGCCCAACAGCGGCGGCGATTTCCGCATTCGAAGGCCAAATGTCTGCGAGCATGACATCTCTGCCATCTTGGTCTTGTCCGATCGGATCAATATCCAAATTTATCCGCGTGGTCCCGGCCAACGCGTAGGCGACGACCAGTGGCGGTGATGCCAGCCAATTCGTGCGGACTTCTTGATGTACCCGCCCCTCGAAGTTTCTGTTACCAGACAAGACGGACGCAACGATCAGATCCCCAGCGTTGATTGATGCGGTGATGTGTTCCGGCAATGGCCCAGAATTACCTATACACGTGGTACAACCGTATCCCACTAGATTAAAGCCAAGTTGATCGAGACAATCTTGCAACTCAGTCTCTTCTAGATACTCCGTCACCACCTTCGACCCCGGGGCCAACGATGTCTTAACCCAAGGTTTGACCGCGAGACCTTTTGCCAGCGCCTTTTGCGCGACCAAACCAGCACCGAGCATCACAGCAGGGTTGGACGTGTTCGTGCAAGACGTGATGGCAGCGATCACGACATCCCCATCGCTCAGTTCATAGTCTTCGCCTCGCACCATCGCCGACCTTGGTTCTGAACGTCCATGCAACGCAAGCGCATCGTCATACGCCCCTTTCATATTGCTCATTGCAACTCGGTCTTGCGGGCGTTTGGGTCCCGCCAAACTCGGCACGACATCACCCAGATCAAGCTCTAGCGTATCGCTGTAGACCGGATCAACGGCGTTGGCATCTCGGAACATCCCTTGAGCTTTGGCATATGCTTCAACTAAATCGACCACTTCGTCTGGTCGATTTGTTAAGCGCATATAGTTAAGGGTCTCTTGATCAATCGGAAAAAAGCCACAGGTCGCACCGTACTCTGGCGCCATGTTTGCAATCGTTGCTTGGTCGGCAAGCGTGAGATTGTCCAACCCGTCACCAAAAAACTCGACGAACTTACCAACAACACCCTTGGCCCTTAACATTTCAACAATAACAAGAACGATGTCGGTCGCTGTTATCCCTTCGCGAGTTTGCCCGGAGAGTCTGAAGCCTACGACATCAGGGACGAGCATGCTTATCGGCTGTCCCAGCATCGCCGCCTCCGCTTCGATTCCACCAACACCCCACCCCAAAACGCCAAGTCCGTTTATCATCGTCGTGTGACTATCTGTTCCTACAAGCGTGTCCGGAAATGCGACAATTCGTCCATCGACTTCCTTCGTCCGTACTGCCTGCGCGATATACTCCAGATTTACCTGATGGCAGATACCAGTCCCCGGCGGTACAACGCTAAAATTGTCAAAAGCTTGCTGCCCCCAACGTAGAAAACGATAGCGCTCTTGATTACGCGCCATCTCAAGCTCTACATTGGCCGCAAAAGACTGCTCCGACCCAAATTCATCAACCATAACCGAGTGGTCAATCACAAGGTCCACAGGCGACAATGGATTGATAATCGATGGGTCCTTGCCAGCAGCTACCACCGCAGAACGCATCCCGGCCAGGTCCGCGACCGCCGGAACGCCTGTGAAATCTTGCATAAGTACGCGTGCTGGGCGGTACGCAATTTCACCACCAGCAGCCGCTGTTGATGTCCAATTACTCAGCGCCGTTACGTCTTCAGCGGTCACTGTATCGCCATCCTCAAACCTCAGCAGGTTCTCCAACAAGATTTTCAGCGTCACCGGAAGTCGAGTCACATCGCCCAAACCCGTGACGTTTAGAACGCTGAAATAGTCATAGGACTCATCTCCAACAGTCAAAGTTCGTCGTGCATCAAAAGACTTGTTCATGCGAGCCTCATTCAGAAGTGGGTTGCTTATACATATTCTCGCCACAACGCCAACAAAAAGTAGCCTCTTCAGAATGCCCTTCGGCAGAACAAGCAGAACAGGTCGTGGTGTTTGCGCGACGTCGGTTGGCTTCGTTCAATTCGAGCGTGACTATTCCAGTCGGTACCGCAATGATGCCGTACCCCATAATCATGATCAGCGTCGCCACCGCTCTACCTAGTGTGGTGGCAGGTGCTATGTCGCCATAACCAACAGTCGTCATGGTCGTCACAGCCCAATAAATACCATGCGGAATGCTGGCAAACTGAGGATTAGTCCTGCCCTCTATAAGGTACATGAAGGACCCAAAGATTACCGTCATCGCCAGCACACTGAAGACAAACACTGTGATCTTGCGGCGGCTAGCCACCAGCGCTTGTGCAATGAGCTCCGCTTCACCGACGTAACGCACCATACGCAGCACTCTGAAAACCCGCAAAACCCGCAGAATTCGGGTAACGAGCAAATATTGAGCATCTGCGATCCAAAGACTAAGGTAGGTCGGCACGATACACAGGAGATCGATGATCCCGTAAAAACTACGCGCATAGAGAACCGTGTTTTGAATACACCAAAGCCGCAAAATATATTCAATCGTAAAAATGCCGGTAAAAAGCCACTCGGCGACATACAACTGCATGCCGAACCGATCGTGTATCGAGGTAACGGAATCGGCCATCACGGCAGCAACACTTAACAGGATGAAACCGATTAGCGCGACATCAAAAGCCTTTCCCGCGGGTGTATCGGCTTCAAATATAATTTCTCGAACCTGATCTTTTAAGGACATAGGGATAATTGGCACAACGCGTAATGCTGTGCCAATTTAGCACGCAAGTGCCCTTGCGTGCTGCGCGGTTTGCGGCCGCTACGAAATCTTTACCTCGATGGTCTTACTAACTGCACTTTCTCGCTTCGTGACATTCAAGTACAAAACACCATCTTTCGTTTCCGCCTCGATCTGATTCTGATCGGCATCATCCGGCAGCTGGAAGTTTCGGACAAAACGGCCATAACGACGTTCAACTCGATGCAGTCGCTTGCCCTCTTCAGGCTGCTCAACGATTTTGCGTTCGCCGCCAACCGTCAACACGCCGTCTACCACACTGACACTCAGATCTGAAGACGCCACCGCAGGCACCTCAATATCAATCTCGTAGGCCTTCTCGGTTTCCCGAATATCTACTAACGGCAACCAGTCAGCACGTCGCATTGCGGCTTGTGGTCGATCCAGCGTCTGGAAAAGGTTATCTAACTCACGAAATGGGCTCCAACGCACAACATTCATTCTAGTCTCCTTTGACTTATTGATTACGTCCCGTTCGGGCGTTATTCAAATAGTGGCGCCAATTATTCAGTTTCAAAGAGCTTGAAAAAAAGTTTCTAGTCCCCAGCAGCGCTTCAGTCAATCCTCATCTGGGACGACGCACTTGGACCGGTTATTCCCGCTTGGTGATCGCATAAACGCTCTCCGTGGCTTGCCGAACACCTGCCCGCTTTTCGTGCGGCTGTCAGAAATGGTTGCCACTTGACTGCCTCGCCGTTGGCTCGCGAGATAACTACGGGCCCTCTTTACTTGGCCAATCGCACTGTGCCCTCGCGACGTTTATCCGCAGCGCCAACCAGTCCATCGTCTGTCACCAGAATCATATGTATTCCGGAATTTTCTCCCTCGCGTTCCTCGACTTGATAGCCTCCAGCCTTAAGTTCAGAAGCTATCTCGACACCCTGATCAACCCCAATTTCCACCCGTACTTTCTGCCCCCTGGCAATGACATTCGGAAAACCCACAGCCTCCTCAGGTGATAGATTCCACGCCATGACACCTAAGATTGATTTTGAGACATAGGCTGGGATTGAGTTACCTCCCGGGGAACCCGTCACCATGACCAGTTCACCATCGCGATTCAAAACCATTGTTGGCGACATTGAAGAACGTGGACGTTTACCACCCTGAATCGCGTTCGCAGGGGGCGGCCCCGCTTGAGGCACTTCCCTCGCAAAGTCTGTCATTTCGTTGTTAAGCAAAAACCCTTCAACCCAGCGACCTGAGCCAAACGGCGCCTCAACTGTCGCCGTAAATGAGACTGCGTTGCCTTCTTTGTCAACAATTGACAGATGAGTCGTACCACTTGCCTCTACCGTCGTGTCGACTCCGTACAATGCTGATGCCTGATACCCGAGGGATACGCTTGGATCGCCGTGTCTTGGCAAATCACCCGGGGCAAAACGTTCTTGCGCCCGCGTCTGGATATAACCTGGGTCCAGTAGCTCTTGCAACGGAATCTTAATGAAATCGGGGTCTCCAAAGTAGTGATCCCGGTCGGCATAGGCTAACCGCTGCGCATCAACGTAATCAAAGATGCGGCTACTCGTTTCCGTTCGTAGTTGCTCATACAGCTGAGCAATCATTATCTGCGCTGCTCCAGATGACGGTGGTGATGCCGCACAAATTTTCTGTTCAGCGAAAGCACCACAGGTGACCGGTCGTATTTTTGCTTCATACGCGGCCAGGTCTGCTTCTGTCAGCGTGCCACCGTCTGGCTCTGCTTGAGCAACCTGCGCGATCTTTTGCGCAATGGCACCTTCGTAGAACGCCGACGGTCCTTCCTGTGCGATGCGGTGGAGTGTGGTTGCGTACGCTGGATTCTTGCGCAGAAACCCTACGGTCAAGGGCACGCCATCCGGATAAAAGTACTCCTTTGAGCCCGGATTCTCATCCAGTCTCGAAATAGACTGTAAACGAGGCAGAAAAGCCGCCAACCGTGGCGAGACCGCAAAGCCATTGTTAGCTAAATCTATAGCGGGTTGAAACAAATCAATCCAAGGCAAACGTCCGTGCAGTTCATGAGCTTGTTTGTAGAGAGCAACGGCTCCCGGGGTGCCAATCGCTTTACCGCTCTGCCACGCCCGCAGAAAGTTCATAACCTCGCCATCCAACATAAACAGGTCTGCTCCGGCGCTAGCTGGCGCCGTTTCACGACCGTCATGAAACACCAACGTACGACTATCGTGGCTGTAGACCAACATAAAGCCGCCACCACCGATACCAGAACTCTGTGGTTCGACAAGACCAAGGACAAGGTGAGCGGCGATAGCCGCGTCTACCGCATGCCCGCCCTGCTCGAGCATCATGATCGCTGCAGCGGTTGCATGAGGATTCGCAGTCACGGCCATCGCACCATGCGGCCAGCGCTCCGGGCCTGCGGTATGCAGGGCATTGTTGCCCGCACACGCGTTGATAAGGACGGCAACAGACAAGGCGATAAAGCAATGCGACAACTTGTAACTCATACTAAACTTCAGCACCAGAACATCCGATTTGGGTCAAGAGAGGTTATCAACCCCAGGCTGATTGCGACACCGCCGCGAAGCGCCTAAAGTCACAAGAATGGCTAGCACAAAGTCCTCTACCGCCACCAAGATCCGCGCAAAAGATCTAAGTAAAGTTCGCCGCATCGCGCTATGCGCCCAAGGTTTGACCAAAGACACACCGTTCGGACGGGGCATTTCCGGTGCTCGCAAAGCGGTTGCGCACCTTGGCTACGTGCAAATCGATACAATTTCAGTCGTGGAGCGAGCACATCATCATGTGCTGCACTCGAGGGTGCCGAACTATCGACCCCAAATGCTTAACAAGATGCTTAGAGATCGGAGCGTTTTTGAATATTGGTCTCACGCCGCCGCGTTCCTGCCGATGCAGGACTACCGGTACAGTCTAATTCACCGGGAAGAAATTCTTAAGCGACGCCAGAAGTGGTTTCGACCGAACAAAGACAAATTACTCCGGGAAATTTTGCGACGAATCGAGGCCGAAGGGCCTTTGCGCTCACGCGATTTGCAAGATACCCGCACTTCCCGCTCAGGGTGGTGGGATTGGAAACCTGCCAAACAGGCACTTGAACAGCTTTTTTTTCAAGGCGATTTGATGGTCACAGACCGCGAAGGGTTCCAAAAAGTCTATGATCTGACTGAGCGGGTGATACCCACCGATCTCGATTCAAGAACACCCAATTTTGACGAATACGCCGACCACCTTATTCACCAGCAACTCAACTGCCACGGCTTGGTGAGTCGCAAAGGCATCACTTACATGCGCACCAACCCTAAACTCAAATCAGCGGTCAAAACTCACATTGACGCGATGATTGATGACGGGGCGCTAGAGGAAATCGAACTACCGGCGGGACACACCTATCTCTGCAAGCGAGGACAGTTAGACGCTGCCGCGCCTCGTTCAGCAAACAAGATCAAAATTTTGTCCCCATTCGATAACCTCGTCATCCAACGTGAGAGATTGCAGTCATTATTTTCGTTCGACTACCTCATCGAGTGCTATGTACCAGAAGCCAAACGACAATTTGGCTACTTTACGCTACCGCTGGTTTATCAATCTGACTTCATCGGTCGGATTGACTGCAAAGCACATCGTAAAACCGGGGTGCTTGAGGTTCGCGCATGCCACCTAGAAGATCAGCTCGCCGCATCATTCGAAGTACTGGCTGCCGCCTTTCTCACGGCGCTTGATAGTTTTTTGGAGTTCCAAGGGTGTAATGCCTTACACTTTTCCCACGCGAAACCGAAAAAATTTGTCGCTGCCCTTCGGGCAGTTGCCAAGCAGAGACCAACAGGAGAGAACCCATGGCCTATCACCATCCAGAATACTTAGTCACGGCCGCTGAACTTGCGGCAACACTCAGCGACGAAAACGTGCGTGTCTTTGATTGTGCCGTTTTTCTAGCACCCAAAGGCCACAGCTACGAGATGACATCTGGTCGAAAACTCTTTGAAGAAGCGCATATCCCCGGTGCTGGTTTTATTGATCTAGCGAACGATTGGGCTGACACAGATAGCGCGCTTCGTTTCACGCTACCGACCTCTGATGAATTGGCTGACGCTATCGGAAATTCTGGTATCAATGCGAATCATCGCGTCGTGCTTTACTCTTCTGGCCACTTGATGTGGGCAACCCGCGCCTGGTGGCTCCTGAAGTACGCAGGACATACCAATATGGCGATCTTGAACGGCAATCTAGCCGCTTGGAAGGCAGCCGGTTTACCTCTTGAATCCGGGGCCAATGCATACGGCACCACAACCTATAGAGCTTCAGCAAAGACACAACACTTCGCTGGTACCGAAGAAGTGCAAGCAGGCATCAACGGTGCAGTTTGCACGATCAATTCCCTTTCAAAATCACTCTACGAGGGCACGGGCGACTTCTTCTATGAGCGACGTGGTCATATACCCGGAAGCAAACTTGTCTACTACGACACACTGCTTGATAACGAGTTTTTCCTATCTGATAACCAACTAAGGGATGTGCTAGAGGCACAAGGTATGCTCACGGCAGAAAAGGTCATCACCTACTGCGGCGGTGGCATAGCAGCAACGCTAGATGCCTTCGCCTGCCTCCTCTGCGGACAGGAAGAGGTGGCTGTCTATGACGGTTCGATGTCTGAGTGGGTATCCGACCCACAACGACCTTTGACCGTGGGTGATCGGCCCTAATCGAGCCTCGATCCCTCCGCCTATATCGGCCGAGACTAAAGCGGTAGTTGGCCAGGAGAAAGGCCGCCACTTAGACAGTGCTCTCGACCTCAGGCGCCAGACTTCAAGGTCGCTCATTAGCAATTAGGCAGCTAACGGTAATTACACGCCGTTAGCGCGGCAACCGAACCAAAACCAAAGTCGATAACCCGCTTAAATCCACCCAGAGGCGCCGACAACGCCAAGGACCATAGCATCAGAAGCGGTACCACGAAAAACACCAGCCTCACCAATGAGCACGTTCAACGAGCGGTTTTTTTCTTTAAGAAACTTCGACCTCACTGCCGTGGTGACTGCGGACAAATGTCCGACCGTCTATTTCAAACAACATCAGTCCATCCAGAAACTCAACGTCAGGACCAGATACTGGTTCTAAGCCTAAGCCGTGTCGCAGAGTAAACACCGTCATATCGTGCGTGACGCACAAGTCTAACGATCGGCCTGGCATCCGTCTCTCAAGCTTCGGTAACAATACCTGCATCACCAAATCTACTGCTTGCGGCGCTGGGATCATCGCGTCGATCGGCACCTCCTCGGCAAACCACTTTGCGACGTAATCGGCCAACCCATCAGAGGTAGTTAATATTTTCCACATCTTCCGTTGGTCCAAAGCATAGAAAACCCCAAGCGCCTCAAGTGCACGGGTTCGTGCACCTTCACCGCCCGCGGCAACATGCGCAGCAATCACAAGCTCTGCCGTTTCCACACAACGTTGCGCTGGGCTGGCATAGCCACGGACACGGATGTCCTTTGGCAAGGATTCGCCAAGCGACGCACAGAGGTTGCGGCCATGGTCGGTCAAATTATTCAGCAAATCGTTAATTGAGCGATCAAACGTTCTGGCACTGTGTCGCATTAAAAGCACAGCACGTTCGGCACCCTCGTCAAAAACTTCCGCAACCAGACGACCTGTCTCCTTTCCAAAGTGATCACTCAAGTGTTCTGGCAAAACCCCATCGTCCACGCATGTTCTCCTTCTTCACTGGCTAAAAGCCCTCTATCCTAACTGCGAACGGGAACAATGGGGACCAAGAAGAAATCACCTTACTGATGGCATCAAAGGGCGCCAATACAGATGGCACAGAAAGCACCACAATCGCTGATGCAGTCGCAGCAGAGATTCGTGCTGCAGGCGGCGAAGCGGTCAGCAATATCTGTCTGTTGCTGCAGTCAGTAGCGGACACAGGTTGGTCACAACAGCGGTAGTGGCGTTCGGAGGCATGGACATTTTAGTCAACAACGCCGGTATATTAGCGGCTGTGGCTATCTCTAAGATGAAAGACAGCCAATGGGACGCTGTTCTCGCGGTACACCTCAAAGGCCACTACTGCTGCTCCCGCTCTTTTGCTCAGTACATACGCGAACACAATCGAACTGGCTGGCGGATCATCAACTTCTCAAACGCCTCAAGCCTCTATGGCAACTTCGGACAAGCCAACTATGGCGCGGCCAAAGCGGGATCGCTGGTTTCTCTCGGGTACGAGCACTAGAACTCGCTAAATATGGGTGTACCGTCAACACGATTTCACCCGGGACACTGACGCGGTTGCCGATTACACTCCGAGAGAACCGACGCGAGTAATCGGCAACTGCGAACTTGACCGAGGTGGCTCCCAGCATGTCGCTCCTATTGTGGCGTGGTTAGCAACGGAAGGCGCGGCCAGTGGCACCTCCGGAATTTTTCACTCCGTTCGCGGTGGTGTAGCGATCACGCAGCAGCGACTCGTCAATAAGCCGTATATAAAACGGGCAGGACTATGGTCGCTCGACAAGCTCGACAATGTGTGCCTGATGCGATTACAGCCCGACGAGAGAATCTAGCCGTTGCAGACGCAGAAAATACGATCAAAGTTTGACTCGATCAGAGCGCTTTCGACGGTCGCGATAACGAGAATCATCGGGCTGTTAAGCGACTATTGCAACGTCCCAGTTACGCTCATCGCTTCTCGTCCCTACTCGTCCCTACTCGTCCCTTCTCGTCGAAGATCGCCCCCTAAACGGCGCTCAGCCTCTAGAATCGATGCGTCAAACGCACCCCTTCCTTAGATAGACTGACTTGGTTTAAATTGGCTTGCCAGACTAACGTCAGACCGGAGTCTTCGCCATCTTGGCGACCAAAATACCAACGCTCCGACACCTGCCAACCGAGGATTTCGGTATGGGCATCCAGATCGAAACGGGCGAGACCCAAGGCATAGCTGTCATCGACTAATACCGGTCTGAGCGCAGACGGCTCTGCGCTGCGGTCAGCATTGTTTGGTCTTTCATCGGCTCTCGCGCCATGGCTTAAACCAATAAGCGCGGCAGCACCTAGCACTACAACACCTAGTCTCTTTTTAACGCTCTTCCGATACATTAGGCCCCTCACAATTCGCAATACCACATAGTCTCGCTTAGTTCTCTTGAGGCAGACTGAGGATAGTTTGGAAGATCGTTGAGAGAATATGGAAGTTCGCACCGTCCCCTTTTGCCTCCGTTAGCGCGTGCCGCTTGTGTCCTAAGCAGGTCAGCGGATATGCTGAAATGTAAGGCTGTCCGGCAAATTTAACCGTGAATGCCCGCACAATTTAGACGCAGGCGCCTATTTTAGAATTTGTCCTGCCTATCTGGCCTCAAATAGGCCTTGAGGACCGCACATGACCATACGTTGGGGCATTCTTGCCACAGGGAGCATCGCGCAAATATTTGCTGAAGGTGTCGCCCAATCTCGACTCGGAACACTGCAATCGGTTGCTTCACGCAGCCAAGCGTCAGCCGACAATTTCAAAACAAAATTCCCTGAACTGGCATCGGCGCATGCAAACTATGCAGGGCTTATTGATGACCCCGACGTCGACGCGATCTACGTCGCGACGCCGCATACGGAACACGCCAGATGGACGATCCGTGCGCTACAGGCGGGCAAGGCAGTCCTCTGCGAAAAACCTCTCGGCCTCAATCACGCGCAAGTCATGGCGATGGTCGAGACAGCCAGCCGCCACCAATCCTTTTTGATGGAAGCGTTTATGTATCGCGTCCACCCACAAACACAAAAAGTCATCGAACTCATCGCAGAAGGCGCGATAGGCACGATTCGCCATATCGACGCTCAGTTCGGATTCAATACGCCAGTCGTCGCAACATCTCGCCTGTTTGCGAACGAACTCGCAGGGGGTGGGATCATGGATGTAGGTTGCTATCCCACATCCTTCGCCCGCCTTATCGCTGGTGAGCCGACCGAAATAAGCGCCAGCGGCCACATCGGAACAACAGGCGTCGACGAATGGGCCAGCGCCCTCTTTTCATTTGCCGGGGATGTCACAGCCCAACTTGCTACGGCTGTTCAGTTAGATCTGCAAAACAGCGCCACAATCTACGGATCTGAAGGCCGTATCGAGATCGCAAAACCCTGGAATCCAAACAGTGGAAAGGCATGGTCATTCGAAGTCTTCGGCAATCGGCCCGAAGTCGTTGCAGGTGAGACAGAAAATATCTATGCGCTCGAAGCTGACCATGTCGCAGAGTGTCTCATCGCCGGCCTGGTGCAATCGCCGTTAATGCGCTGGCAAGACAGTTTGGGAAATGCTGCCGCACTGGACCGATGGCGCGCCGAGCTCGGACTAACCTACCAAGAAGAAAAACCTGAGCACCACCCAGGTCATCTATTGGGCGGACTCTACCGCCAAGCCAATGCAACAATCCCGCACCAAGAATTGGCTACCATCGAAAAGCCTGTCTCACGCCTCGTTATGGGCTGTGACAATCAACCGTCTATCAGCCACGCGGCCGTGATGTGGGATGATTTCTTTGAACAAGGCGGAAATTGTTATGACACCGCGCATATTTATGGTGGTGGGCACATCGAGTCCTTGTTTGGTTATTGGCACACACAACGAAAAATTCGCGAAGATATTGTCTTGATCGGCAAGGGTGCTCATAGCCCCAACTGCTGCCCGGAAGCGATCGCTACCGAACTCGATATTTCTCTGGATCGATTGCAGACCGACTATATCGACGTCTACTTTCTCCACAGAGACAATCTGGACATTCCCGTCGGGGAATTTATCAGCGCTTTAAACGAGGAAGTCGCCAAAGGTCGTATTCGGACTTTTGGCGGCTCAAATTGGACGCTCGATCGAGCACGCGCCGCCAACGAATGGGCGGCGGAAAACGGACTGCGAGGACTCGAGGCTATTTCTAACAATTTGAGTCTGGCGACTATGATCTCACCGGTTTGGCCTGGTGTCGAAACCGCAAGCCAGTCCGCCTACCTCACCTTCCTAGAAGAAAAGCAGATCCCATTGTTCCCTTGGTCTTCACAGGCCCGGGGTTTCTTCACCGATTGGGGTGCGCAAGTACTCGATCAGCATCCAGGTAACAGAATGAGCATGACGGGTGCTGAGCCTACCGCACAAGAACTCCTTCGGGTCTGGGACAGCCCGGACAACAGAGCGCGTCGAGCACGTGCCGCAGCAATTGCCGAAGATCGAGGGACGGAGCTCATTAACATTGCATTGGCATTTGTCCTGACTCAACCGTTCCCAACGTTCCCCTTGATTGGACCAAGAAACTTACAAGAACTGACGAGTTGCACACGCGCGCTCGACGTAAACTTATCTTCAGAAGAGGTCAGATTTTTAGCTAACGGCGCCGATTAGCGAGTGATACGACGTTACTTCCACCAGCACCCTCACTAACGACATTCTGTTTAAGTTTAAACAAGATTTCCCACGTCCGTGTTTTACCAACCTCTTGCCAAAAGCCGCGGCACGCAACGCCATTATTTGTTTTAAACAAGGTGACGGATACTGACTGCGTTTGCCCTTCGTTCCACAACAGTCCCAAGTGAGGCTCACTCTCGAGTTTCGCCCTTCCGTCCAAAGCAACCGCAGCAATCCGCGCATCAATGACATAGGTACCAACCTCATCTGGTGCAACGCGAATTGATATGGCACCGTCATAGTCGCCCGACAATTGCCCCTCCAAAGTCATACCGCTGTCGTCATCCGTGATATCCAGGTCTACTTCGATGCGCTCACCCACGCTTGTGCCTTCAACAAGCAACTTGCCGCTACCTAACCACTTACCCTTACCTAAAATCACTGTCGTTCCTCACTTGCATTAATTGTCGATACGGCCGCAGGAATGTGGACACCGTGGCCGATGGCTTGGATACATCGATCGTCCTTATTGCGGGCATTGTTCACATGCGTTGAGACCGGGACAACCTCGAGTGCATGTGGTAGCCGCGAGGCAAAAAGATACGCAAGATCGGCTGTCGCCTGACCCATATCTAGCCATGCAATAGCTTCCTCATTCGACAGCATCACTGGCTGCCGATGGTGCACAACCTCCATCCCACGGTGCGCTGCGGTAGTCAAAATCGTGAAACTCAGGAACTCCTGCTTATACTCTCCTGTCCCATCGGGGACGCGCCAACGATCCCAAAGTCCTGCGAGCAGCATGCCATCCTGGCTCTTTGGCGCAATAAAATACGGTACCTTCTGGCCATGCTCACGACACCATTCATAAAATCCACTAATCGGCACAACACAGCGCTGCTTTTGGTAAGGCGTCTTAAAGGCGGCACTCGTTGCCGCCGTCTCGGACTTCGCGTTATACATGCTGTACTTCGTGGAAAGCTCTTTCGACCAAAACGGCGTTAACCACCATCGCATCGGCACGAGTTGAGGCTCACCATCTGCACCCAAGCGCAAGACCGGAACCGTTTCCGTCGGCGCCACATTGAGATTATCTGGTCCGGGATGCACGAGACCAACCAGCGCCATTAAAAGCTGAGTCAGCGGATCTGACGTAACGCTGAAGCGACCGCACATTTTCCGTTCCTTATATTTGCCGTTCCTCATGGATGGATATCGCGCCGATATCCCACTACGGCTTCGGTCCGAGTGTAGTGGTTTGCCTTTTTGGATTCATTAAGGAATCCTATGACGCATGACACGAAGCGAATTTAGAGGGGAAAGATGAGCGCTATCGAAGAATTCAGAGAAGATACGCGAGCCTGGCTGGCCGAACACTGTCCAACGGGCGCACGTGGCGAAGGTCAAGTACCAACAGGCAGTACCAAGATCAAGATTCAAGACCCGGATGTCGCACTCTGGCTGGAACTTATGGCTGAAAAGGGTTGGACAGCGCCAACCTGGCCCACAGAATATGGCGGTGGTGGTTTATCGACGCCAGAATACGTAGCGCTAGTCGAGGAAATGCGTGCCATCGATGCCCGACCTGCGCTGGCGGGTATGGGTACATCAATGATCGGCCCGACGCTCCTCGAATACGGGACAGAGGATCAAAAAGCGCGTCACTTACCAAAAATCACTCGCGGGGAGTTCGCTTGGTGCCAAGGTTACAGTGAACCCGGGTCTGGCTCAGACCTCGCCAGCCTTAGTACCCGCGCAGTCGACAACGGCGACCACTTTCTCATAAACGGACAAAAGATCTGGACCAGTGGCGCACAGTATGCTGATTGGATGTTCTGCCTGGTCCGAACCAATCCGGATGTACCAAAGCACGAAGGCATCAGTTTTGTGCTATTGCCCATGCACCAGACGGGTGTCACGGTTAAACCCATTCGTTTAATCAATGGATTGGCGCCTTTTTGCGAGACCTTTTTCGATGACGCGGTCGCGCAAAAATCCGACTTGGTTGGTGAACTCAATAAAGGTTGGACCGTGGGCAAACGTCTCCTCCAACACGAGCGGTCCGGCATGAGTTCTCTGGTCGGTGCGCAAAGCCGGGATCCTGGACCGACGCTTGCCGACGTCGCGCGAGCCTTTGTTGGCACCAATGCGGAAGGCAGACTGGCAGATTCGGTCGTGCGTCAAAATTTGATCACCCATGAAATCAACGATCGCGCGTTTGCGCTCACAAAGAAAAGAACGGTCCAGGAAGCAGATGGCGGCAACACGCCAGGACCGGCCACATCGATTTTCAAGATGTACGGCACCGAACTCCAACAGGAGAAGAGTTCTCTCATGTGCACGATCCGAGGGACTCAAGGATTCGGTTGGCAGGACAACGACAGCTTTTCCGCAGATGAGTTGGAATGGACGCGCGCTTGGCTTGGTAATCGAGCAGCCTCGATTTATAGCGGGACAAATGAAATACAACGCAACATCATTGCGAAGCGCGTCCTGGGTCTACCCGATTAGGTGACTGCGCCAGTCGCCAAACGCGTAGCGCACCGCTTTACCCATCATGGCATCACGGTAGAGGATCCCTACGCGTGGCTCAAGGACCCAAACTATCCCGACGTCTCCGATCCTGAGGTGATTCGCCACCTACAGGCGGAGAACCTCCATTTCGATGAGTATATGGACGGTCTAACGGACTCAGTAGAGGCGCTGTTTGAAGAAATGAAGGCTCGCCAGCCAGCCGCAGACGAAAGTGTCCCTTATCTGAAGAACGGATGGTGGTACCAATGGCGCTTTGCAAAAGATGCACAATACCGCAGTTGGTATAGAGCATCAGCAGCCCAGCCCAACACATGGGAGGTCCTGCTAGACGAGGTCAGCCTGGCTGAAGGTTTGCAGTTTTTCCGCCTGGGTTCTATCAGTGTCAGTCCTGACGGCACAAAGCTCGCGTACAGTGCCGACACCAATGGCAGCGAACGTTTTACGACACGCGTGCTTAAATTGGCCACACGGGAGAGCCTCGCCCCGCCAATCGCCAATACCATAGACGGAGTCGTGTGGGATGCTGAGAGCACAAGCTTTCTCTACACGCTTGTGTCCGAGGAGTGGCGTCCATATCAGGTTCGGCACCACCGTCTGGACACCGCTGAAGAGACAGTGATCTACGAGGAGGCGGACACCAGCTTCTTCGTCTCAACCGATCTCGCCCAGTCCGAGCAGTTTGTGTTTATTTCGTCAGGGGGTCACACCCACAATGAAGTTTACTTTTTGCCGCGGGCAAACCTTACCGCCCCGTTGAATTTGATTTCACAACGCCGCGAAAACCATGAGTATCATGTCGACCACGGCGATGGAAGGTTTGTGATTCGCTCAAACCGCGAACACTTCAATTTTGACCTTTATCAAGCGCCGGAGAACGCACCCTCTGAGGACAACTGGCACAAGTTCGTTGCGGGAGACGCGCGACACTATTTCACTGACCACCTGATCCTCCAGGACCGAGTCATCCTGCTTGAACGAATTGATGGACTCGATCAAATACGAATCATCCAAGCCAACGGTGAGCAACATCGAATCGAGTTTCCAGAGGACACGTATGACGCCGGTTTGGGTCGCAATCCAAACTTCGCCACGGACGAGTTGCAAGTGACCTACACCTCCATGGTGACGCCTAACACCGTGTTCGACTATCACTTGGCAACGCGCACTTTGGCAACGCGCAAGGTCCAAAAAATTCCTTCAGGCTACGACGCGACAAACTATTGCTCAGAACGTCTGAACCTCACCGTACGAGACAAGACCACAGTGCCGCTGAGTTTGGTCTACCACAAAGACACTCCCCTCAACGGCAGCGCACCCCTCTACCTCTATGGTTATGGCGCTTACGGCCTGTCGATTCCACCGTCGTTTTCATCAGTCCGTTTATCGCTGCTGAACCGAGGCTTCATTTTTGCCATTGCCCACATCCGAGGCGGCGACGATCTGGGCTATCAGTGGTATCTAGACGGCAAATTGGAAGCCCGAACCAATACTTTTAACGACTTTGTCGACTGCGCCCACCAGCTCATTGCGCGCAACTACACTTCGTCGGGTCGTATTGCGATCGCTGGTGGCAGCGCCGGTGGGGAACTCATGGGTGCCGCTATGAATCAGGCACCCGAACTTTGGGGCGCAATAGCCGCGCATGTGCCGTTCGTAGACGTCCTCAACACGATGCTCGATGCAGACTTACCACTCACACCACTAGAATGGCCCGAGTGGGGTAACCCCATCACAGATGCGAACACGTTTACCTTGATCCAGTCCTACTCCCCCTACGATCAACTTGGCGCCTGCGACTACCCACCGCTACTCGTCACCGCCGGTCTCAACGACCCTCGGGTAACTTACTGGGAACCTGCTAAATTTGTCGCGAAGATGCGCTACCTACGCACGAACGAGGCGCCCCTGCTCCTAAAAACCAATATGGGAGCAGGTCACGGCGGTAAATCGGGACGATTTGATCGCCTCAAAGAGACCGCTGAAGAATACGCTTTTTTCTTAGACTTACTATCAAGCCAGATCGCATCGACCAGCTAGATCGAAATGAGACGAGTTATGCCGTACCTGTCTTCTTAGTTTTGTCTTCGTTAGCCTGCTCGAGGCGTTTGCGGATAATGTTCTGAACGACGTTGACCGTGGTCCAGTCGTGCGTCATAGCGCGACTGCATCCGTCGCAATAGATCTCGCTCTCGTCGAGCACCCGATTCAAAAGTTGGCTGTAGGGCAACCGGGATATGTGATTGCAGCTTGCGCATTCCAACCCAACTGCAGGATCAATTCCGATGTATTCCATTGTCCGAGGCATCCTTTTCTCCGATCCGTTAGCGCGCCTGCGGTCGCAAATAGTTGCAACTTGGACACAAAAAGCTTCGGATCATTCTAAATAAAGGTAGACCATCCAGTCCGATCGGCAATGTGAATTCGTGAAGTCGCGCACACCCTTTTTGCGAGAAGGCGCACGCTCCGGTCCTCCGTGCGCACTGTGCGGCGATTTATACGAACTTTTGGCTAACTAAAGACAGGCTTTCAGCGCGTCCCGGAAATCTGGTGCTGCGATATTGATCAGAGCCTCTGCTCGCTCCTGATTCGAAGCGTGCTTTAGCTCAGCAACCCCGTACTCAGTGACCACAATATCGACGTCTGTACGCAAAGCAGTCACCATCTCAACTTTTGGCACGATCCTGGATAGGCTACCACCACGAGCGGTGGCGTTGAGCGCTACAATCGACTTGCCGCCCTTGGAGTGCTTGGCGGCACGCATAAAGTCGACCGATCCGCCGGTACCGGAAATCTGCCGTCCACCTGCGACCTCCGCATTAACTTGGCCAAAGAGATCAATCTCAACGGCTGAGTTGATGCTCACAAAGTTGGGTAATTGCGCGATGGCGCTTGCCTCATGGGTGTGATTCGCACTGCGAAAGACCACCTCCGGTGTTTCACTCAACCAATCGATTAACGCCTTTGTGCCAAGCCCTATACCTGTCACGTGGAGCCCCGTATCCATCGGCTTGCGCAGACCGGTTACATTGCCCGCTTTTATGAGTGCCATACCACCATCATCGATCAAGCCCCCATGCAAACCCAGATCATTTTTACGGTCTAGACGACTAAGAATAGCTGCTGGGATCGCGCCTATACCGGTCTGTACGCAGTCCCCGTCATTGATCAAATCTGCTACTAGCGCACCGATAGTCGCCGCAGCTTCATCGATATTGGGGATGGGTATTTCGGGTATTTCTCGTTCAGACTCATATAAGTAATTAATCTGTGACGGCGCGATCTGCGGTGCCCCCGCGGGCGCCACAATGCAGTTGTTGAGTTCCGCGAGCACGGTTGTTGCGCAACCCAGCACGGCACCGATAAAGTCAGTATTAGGTCCAAGTCTAAGTACCCCATGGCGATCTCTAGCCACTTGTATTAACGCGACATCGACATTCTGCAAGAGATAATCATAGACCCACCGCATCTGCATGGGCTTGAAGAACACCCGACTCGTATCAGACGCTTTGGCGAGCGTTGGCGTCATGAAGAACGTCTCCACAGAGGCCGTATTCGAAAACGCCGTGAAATCCGTAGAATTCATCGCCCCAAGCGGAAACTGAATAAACCGGAGTTCTTCGGGTACGCCACTGGTCTGCAGGTTTTGCAGTAAAGACAGGGGCTCATTGCTCGCAGCCCCAACAAAAATCCGCTGCCCGCGCGACAAAAACTCAACCGGGTTACTCACAGCTCGCTCCTATTCATTTCGACTCATCTCAACCGCCGCAGTATTAAAATGTAACCATACGCGCCGCCATAAAATGCGGGTGGAAACCAAAGTGGCCAAAGGGTCAACAGCGTGTTCGGACCCAGCGACATTCCCGCCAACCCGTGTCGTGCGTACAAGAACCCAACCGTCAATAAAACACCACACGTGAAAGCAAGCGTGATGCCTTGACGGGCATTAAACATAGAACACACCGCCCCGCCAGCAATACCGCCGATCCAAACCGGGACCATGAGGCTCACTAATGAGTCTGCGCCAAGTGATCGACTCAACACCCACCACACAACAAAAGCCACGCCGCTACAAATTATGGTCCGCAAGAAAGCGAGGACTGCGTACATGCGTTCTCAGTTCGGCAAAAGCGGCATGATAAACCCAAACGTGCTGTAATCTCCCCATGCAAATGCACTCGCTTTTTCATGACAGCGTTGCGAACTGGTTTTCTGATCGATTCGGTGAGCCCACACTGGTGCAAAGCCAAAGCTGGCCAATCATTGCCGCTGGCAAGCACATCCTGGCAACGGCGCCAACGGGCAGCGGTAAGACCCTCACTGCGTTTCTAAGCGCGCTCAGTCATTTTGCCTCCGGAGAGTACCCATCTGGTCGTACCCAAGTACTCTATATATCGCCCTTGAAGGCGCTCAACAACGACATCCAGCGCAATCTATTCGATCCCCTGCAAGAACTCGAGACGATGTATGGCTATCCGCGCATCCGCGTCGGCACCCGCAGCGGCGACACCTCACCGGGTGACCGACAACGATTGTTGCGCAATCCGCCCGAGATTCTGATCACGACCCCAGAGAGTCTCTCGCTCATGCTGACCACCGTCAAAGGCCGTCTAGCACTGCGCCATGTAGAAACTGTGATCCTGGATGAAATTCACTCGATCGTGGACAACCGGCGGGGCGTGCACCTGATGACTAATCTGGAACGCCTCGCCGACCTGGCCGGAGAGTTTCAGCGAATCGCGCTATCCGCGACTGTGAATCCGCTCGAAGCCGTTGCAGATTATATCGCGGGGTACAACTCAATGGGGCACAGACGCAACGTCGAGATTGTGCAGGCCAAGGGCACAAAAAACATCGATTTCCACGTGCGGTTTCCAGAAGCTGCGAAACAGGCTGCCGACCAAGGTCAGAAGATCTGGGAGCCGCTGTCCGACGATTTCAAAGGCATCATCGAAGGCAACGCCGCAACTCTCTTTTTTACCAACAGCCGTCGCCTCGCCGAAAAAATCACACTCAAAATCAACCAAAATGAAGTTGGCCCCGTCGCTTATGCCCACCATGGTTCACTCGCTCGGGAAGTACGGACAGAAGTTGAGCATCGCTTAAAAGACGGTGGTCTCAAAGCCATCGTCGCAACCAACTCCCTCGAGATGGGCATTGATATCGGACACCTCGACGAAGTCGTGCTGGTGCAGTCCCCTCCGTCCATCGCATCGACTCTGCAGCGGATCGGACGCGCAGGGCACAAAGTCGACGAAACAAGTGTAGGCACCCTCTATCCAACTCATGCGCAAGATTTCTTAGCAGCAGCAGTGCTCGCCCAAGCGGTCGCCAGCAATGACATCGAACCACTCGCGCCCATGGGCGCGGCGCTTGATGTTCTTGCGCAAATTATCTTATCGATCTGCGCCACTGATCCCTGGCCTACAGACGACATCTTCGCACTTGTCACGCGCGCTCAGCCGTACCACGGATTGCTTCGTGATCAGTTTGATTTAGTCATAGAAATGCTCTCTGGTCGTTACGCTGGTTCCCGCGTAAGAGAATTGAAACCGCGCGTCACTCACGATCGAATTCATCACACTGTGCAGGCGACTCGCGGCGCAATTTTGTCACTCTACAACTCCGGTGGCACGATTCCGGATCGTGGTTACTACAAGATGCGCCACCTCGACACCGGCAGCGTTCTCGGTGAATTGGACGAAGAGTTCGTCTGGGAAGCAAGCATCGGTGACACCTTTACGCTAGGCACGCAACACTGGCAGGTGCACAGAATCACGCATAATGACGTCATTGTCCGAGCTGCCAAAGCGGGCAGCGCAACGCCCCCGTTTTGGCGCAGTGATACCTACAACCGCTCATACCACTTCTCCTCACGGATCGCACAATACCTGGAGAGGCAAGAGGAGCGCCTGAGCAACCACAAGCGCTCAGATTTACTTAACGAATTGACTCATGAACTGGGGTTCGAGACCACCGCCGCAATCGAACTCACCGAATTTCTCGAGCGCCAGCGGGCGCATACCAAGACACCGCTACCACACCGACACCATCTGCTCCTTGAACTGGTCCGCACAGGACCGGCAGGCTACCGAGGGCCCGACGACCCTCAGCAACTGGTCATCCACACCTATTGGGGCAGCCGCCTTAATCAACCCTACGCGCTTGCCCTACGTGCCGCCTGGAAAAGACGCTTTGGCGACAAACTCGATATCCATGCAGACAACAATGCGATTGTCTTGCAATGCAAGGGGCCGGTAGATCCCAACGAGGTAATCAATCTGGTCACCAACGAAAACCTCCCGGAGTTACTGCGTCAAAGCCTTGAATCTAGCGGTTTTTTTGGCGCGCGTTTTCGTGAATGCGCTGCCCGCGCCCTGCTCCTGAGCAAGCAACGATTCAACCAACGCCTACCCTTGTGGATGAGTCGCATGCAGGCCAAAAAACTCATGACGGAAGTCAAGACGATGGACGACTTTCCAGTCATGCTCGAAACTTGGCGCACCTGTCTCGACGATGAATTTGATTTACCGAGTCTAACAGTGTGTCTTGGCGAACTAGCGCATGGCACGATCGAGTGGAGTTTCATCACAGCTCCCAGCCCTAGCCCATTTTCGCAGAACCTAACGTTCAACCAAATTAGCCGCTACATGTACGCAGATGATTCGCCAGAAGACGATGCCATCAGCGTCCTAGGCGACGATTTGATCGCTAATGCGTTGCATAACCAGACACTACGCCCTCGCCTCGACTCAGCCGTTGTGGACGTGTTCGTGCAAAAGCGCCAACGCACATTTCCAGGTTATGAACCGCGGGATGACGAAGAATGGCTTGAGTGGCTAAAGGAGCGAATCCTCATTCCCCAACAGGAACTTACCGACCAACAACGCCACAACTTGAACACGATGACGCGGGTCAACCGAGTCGAGAGTGCAGGTCGCGCCTGGTATTGTCACGATGAACTGCTGCACGCTTTAACCACCACTGAGCTGATCCCCAAGCAGGTCATAGCGGACGCAATCGTTGTCCCTGATCCTCGCAACGCTTGGCTGCTTGCCCGAGAAATATTGTCCTTTTACGGTCCACTCTCGGCGTCGCAGATCGACGAACTGCTACCATCGATGCCAGCGGATTTATTGACCGTAGACCAGCGTTATATCAGCGGACAGCTACTCGAAGACACCGAGGACATGCGCTGGTGTGACGCTGAGAACTTCGAAATTCTCATGCGGATGCAACGCGCGCAACGACGGACTGACTTTATCGCTCGACCCATTTCGACGTTGCCAAGTTTCTGGGCCGGGCTGCATCGACTGACAAGCGCGGCATCTGAGCAAAATGTACTCAACGTACTCGAAACCATGCGCGGCTATAGCAACAGCGCCTCCGCCTGGCTACACGACTTTCTCCCAAGCCGCTTAAAGCCTTGGTTAACTCATCAGTTAGACGACTATCTGCAGCGTTTTGGCATGGTTTGGCTGGGTTCCGAAAAAAACCACATCACATTTACCTACCCAGAAGAACTAGATCTCTTCAAGACAAACAGCGAGTCAACAGCAGCAGCCTGGTTTCCCGACCCGCAAGCGAGCTACCTCTACGAACAAGTGGTCGACAAGCAAGGCAGTACCGGCGCTGACTTCAACGAGCAATGGTGGCAAGCCGTATGGCGTGGTGAGCTGACGAGCGATAGCGTCGAGCCGCTCATTCAAGGTCTTGAACGAAAATTCAGCATCGAGTCTACTTCAAATCATCTATCAAGCCGCCGTAAAATAGGCAGACCGGGACGCACATGGTCTGGCTATTGGCATCTTACGCCAACCACGTTACCCATGGACCCTGTGACGAGACTCGAAGCAGACAAAGACCTAGTGCGGCTACTCCTAGACCGATATGGCTTCTTGAATCGAGACCTCGTCCTCCGAGAGAACTTGCAACGCGATGCCAAATCCTGGCGATGGCGTGACGCCTTCCGTGCTTTGCGTATTATGGAACTTGCGGGGGAGGTTTTCAGTGGCCAATTTTTCGACGCGTTGAGCACACCTCAGTTCATCACGCCGCGCAATTTCTCAACGCTACAATCGAATCAGGCGCAGGGCGAGAATTTTTGGATCAGCGCATTAGACCCCGTGGCACCGACGGGTTTGCGCATCAAATGGGATGACCTGCCGCAGCGTCGACAAGGTAACTATTTGGCGTTTCACGGTGGGGAACTCGCCTTGGTACTGCACAGCAATGGCCGCCAACTTGACTATCTGGTGCCACCAGACCATAACGATCTCGATGCGATCAATTCGGTGCTTGAACATCTGGTCTATAACCGTCGGCTCAGAGTCTCGGTACGGAAAATTAACAAAACCCCGTCAAAACAAAGCCCATACTTAGGTTCGCTTGATCGTCTGTTCTGCGTTGGCCAAGATCACAAGAGTATTTTCCTGGAGACGAAACATTGAGCGAAAGCACGCAACCACCTGCAAATTGGTTCACTCGAGAAGATGAATCAGCTGACGAACACTTCTACGCCGAAGCTCGGTTTGTCACCCACATCGACCAAGCGACCATATTTGCCCTAACCGATTACTACCGTCAATTTCTAGCCAACGCAGATGCCATTATTGATCTCATGTCGAGCTGGGTGAGCCACTATCCAGAAGAGCTAACCGCCCACATTGTGACCGGCCTCGGGATGAACGAGGACGAACTGGCACACAATCGACAATTGACCCACTGGGCAGTGCAAAACCTTAACCGCACACCCGTCTTACCCTTCGCCTCCGACACCTACGACCGTGCCACCATCGCAGTCTCAATCCAATATCTCACCCAGCCCCTGGCGGTTATGGCTGAGGTACGGCGAGTGCTGAAACCGGGCGGAAAAATATGTATCGCTATGTCCCATCGCCTCTTTCCGACCAAGGCCATTTCCGCTTTTGTCAAACTCCCCCCCGAAGAGCGCGTACGTCTCGTCATGTTCTATCTCACTGAAAGCGGATTCTCAGAGGTCGAGTTTAGTGACCAATCCCCAAACGGGTTTGACCCTCTCTGGATTGTTTCCGGCCGCGCCTAACGTTCACCGTTAGGGCGCTGAGACCCACCGAGACTAAAGGTAAGTCGGACACCGGCATAGTCCATACACAACGGTATCACC
>JAQWQN010000197.1 GCA_029244465.1 Pseudomonadales bacterium | reverse complement strand
ACTTTATCTCCATCAACTGCTGCCCTATCGACATCGACATGCTCCGCTCGCTGCTCGCGAAGCCGCTGGACCATTTTATCAAGGTCGTCGGGGGTAATTTCCGTCTCAGGGCGCTTGACAGACGCCTTGGCAAAATCAGCCACTTCGATGCTTGGAAAGACTTCAAAGGTCGCTGTAAATTCAAAATCGATGCCCGGATCCATCTTCACAACTTCGAGATTGGGCTGTCCGGCTGGATTGAGGGACTCTTGAGTCACTGCGCTAATGAAGCTCTCTTGCATCATTTCACCGGCCACCTCCGCACGAACCGCCTGGCCATAACGCCGACGGACTTCCTTTAAGGGTACTTTTCCAGGACGAAAACCAGGAATACGTACCTGCCCTTTCGCCTCTTGTAGCTTCTGCGTGATCTGAGTCTCAAAGTCTTCACTTGGCACCGCAATGGTCAGCCGCCGTTCTAAACCAGATGTTGTTTCAATCGATACGTTCATAGTTCTTAGCGTTAACAGTCTATTAGGTTATTGATTATTCGTTCGTTTATATCTCACCCGAGTCGTACCCGTGCATTTAAACGGTTAACGCACCGACTCATCGGACAATGGTCAAAAAGTGGGGTGGACGATGGGGCTTGAACCCACGACCGCCGGGATCACAACCCGGAGCTCTACCAACTGAGCTACGCCCACCACTGTTTACCGGCGCGAATTATAGGGGCGCCGTCTTTGGAGTGCCAGTAAATCCCAGCTATCGAATGCCAGCACTCTTTTTATCGAGTCAGGCACCGAGACGAAATGCCCCTCACACTCCCCAAAGTCTACCAAGCCAGGCGGATCAACTGGTACGCCTGGAAGGACTCGAACCTTCAACCCTCGGCTTAGAAGGCCGATGCTCTATCCAGTTGAGCTACAGGCGCATGTCGTGAATTGGTCGGGGTAGAGAGATTCGAACTCCCGACATCCTGCTCCCAAAGCAGGCGCGCTACCAGACTGCGCTATACCCCGTATGATCGGCGACGGGATGATACTCTTCTGATCGCAACCGTCAATCCGTGCGCGCTTATTTTGCGAGCCACTAGTACTAATCGGTCTGACAAAGCCAAGACCACAGCGTCTTCATTTGGTCTGCCTACCCGGCCTCGGCGATGATCAATCATCATTCACTGTTGGGTCCAAACCGCTTCCGCTTTAGAATACACTTTTTGGATCCACTATGACCGCCCAAATACTTGACGGCCGTGCCATCGCTCGCAATCTGCGGAACGACATTGCCGCAGACGTTGCCCGTTGGGGTGGCCAGGGGTTTCGCCTCCCCGGCCTGGCGGTCATTCTTGTCGGTAACGATCCGGCATCAGAGATATACGTCCGCGGCAAGCGCAAGGATTGCGACGAAGTCGGGTTCCATTCTATCGTTCAGCACCTCAGCGAGAATGTCACACAAGAAGACTTAGAAGCCCGCGTCCTAGATCTCAACGAAGATTCAAGTATTGATGGTGTTTTGGTGCAGACGCCGCTGCCAGAACATATCGACGAACATCGTATTATTGACCTGATTGACCCGGCCAAAGATGTCGATGGTTTTCATGCTTACAACATCGGCCGCTTGGCGATTCGCCGACCTACGTTTAGATCGGCAACGCCAAGAGGTGTCATGATGCTCTTAGAGCACATCGGGCTAGAATACAAAGGTCTCGATGCCGCAGTTATCGGTGCATCCAACCACGTGGGTAGGCCCATGGGGCTAGAACTATTACTAGCGGGCGCGTCAGTGACCACTGTTCATAAATTCACTCGTAACGCGCCCGAAAAAGTGCGCCTCGCGGACATAGTTGTTTCCGCCGTTGGAAAACCAGGGTTGGTCTCGGCAGATTGGATTAAGCCAGGCGCCGTCGTTATTGACGTTGGCATTACGCGCGGAAAGGACAACAAACTCCAAGGTGATGTGCGATTCGATTCAGTGAGTGAAATCGCCTCATGGATCACCCCGGTACCTGGCGGGGTTGGTCCGATGACCAGAATTGCTTTGTTAGAAAATACGTTGCTCGCTGCAAAAGTGAATCAAGGAATCGAACCTTCATGACCACCCGCCTCTTCCTCTCAGATTTGCATCTCGAAGAAACACAAAGTCCGGTTTTTTTACGCTTCAAGGAACTGATGCTGCGGGAGTGCAGAAACGTCGATGAGATCCATTTGCTTGGTGACTTGGTTGAGATGTGGATCGGTGATGATGACGATGCAGACATTGCTCGCGCCCTCACCCAAGTGCTGTCACACGCTTGCCAACACTGCAGCGTTTTTATAATGCATGGCAATCGTGATTTCTTATTCGGAGAAAACTTTGCCACGCAAACGGGGGTGAAAATCAACCCAGACCCATTCCGAACCGAGGACGGTCTCCTACTGACCCACGGTGATGCCTACTGCACAGACGATACCGCGTACCAACAGATGCGGACGATGTTTCGGTCCGAAGCTTGGCAGGCCGACGTCCTCGGCAAAACTCTGCCGCAAAGAAAAGCTCTTGGTCAAATGCTGCGAGCACAGAGTAAGGCCGAGAACAGCAACAAGACAGGCAACATCATGGATGTGAACCCCGCCGAGATTCACGCGCAGCTCCAGAAACAAAACGTGACCACAATGATCCACGGTCACACGCATCGACCAGGCATCCACCAGTCAGGGGGTACCCTCCGTTACGTACTCGGCGCTTGGGAGCATTGCGGCTGGGCAGTTCGACAAGATAGCGATCACTTAGAATTGTTCTGTTTCTCTCTTGCTCGACCTTACGCGTCAAAGCTCAGAGAGCGGCAACCCTAAACCGGTACGCCGCTGTGGAAGCGAAATTCATCGTCCGGTGATGTAATCAATTCAGCTTCCGCCGCCAAGAAGGCCGGCAACCGGCTTGTAACATCACCATAGCGTTCCGCGAGATTGAGGTAGTCGGTGAAGTGACGTGCTTCAGAGTTGATCAATTGTTGATACAGAGGCGCTATGGGTGAAGGCAAAACTTGTGCCAAGCGATAAAATCGCTCGCATGAACGTGCCTCAACTACCGCGCCAAGTATAAGAACGTCGACAAGACGGTCAGGCTCACCCTTACGCACTAAACTGTGCAAACGCCCGGCGTATCGACTCGCGCTCAGGTTTTGGTAAGGCACAGCCAATTGTTCCATCAGATCGAGAACCTGCTCGAAATGGCGCAATTCCTCTCGAGCTAGCCGCGACATCTGATGCAGAAGTGTCCTCTCACCAATGTACCGATAGGTGAGGCCCAAAGCCGAACTCGCAGCCTTTTTTTCACAGTTCGCATGGTCGCTTAGAAGCAGCGTCGTGCTTTCACACGCCATTGACAACCATTCAGTCGGTGTCGGCGCTGACAAAAATTCAAGAACCGGTTGTATTTCAGGCCGCACCGACATTCACCCCGGATTGACTCGAAAATTACGTTCGTAATTGGCGAGCGCCTGCCCATATAGAACCTTGTCGAGGCGCTTCATGACCTCTAAGGCTTGTGGATCAGCAGCATCCAGTTGGAATTCCACATCGGCTTTCAGGGCAAGCCCAGCCGCAGAGAGCCTGCGATTACTTTGCACCAGCGTGGCGAGCACATCATCGAGCACAGGGGGCTCAATGCTTGTCGGGATTTTCTCTGCCCGACAGAAACCTAGATAGGCCGCTATGTCGGCAACCATAAACACACGACTAACAACCTGACTGCGCATATGCTCGAGACGGGTCCAAATCGTTTCGCGTTGTTCGACATCGTAGACATTCCACGCTACAACTTCATGCGCAAATCGCTTGCAACCGCGACAGACCAGGTCGCCGTATGTCGTAGAGCAGATGCCCATGCAAGGGGTAAGTTTTCTTTTCACAATTTCGCTAGGTGGACGCTGAATGAGCGCGTCAAGCATCGCGTCCCTGTGCGTATTGAGCAAGACAAATTTGCTGCAATCGTGGTGAAACTAGGATCTGCGCATCGCGAACAAGAGGTTAAGCCGCAACCGACGCAACCATTGTTGTAGCGCGCGCAGCGTTGATCGAGATGCATCGGGATCGTATAAAGCACGCTGGACAAGATGTGCATCCTGGACAGATTCTAACTTTGCGATTGCAGAAAGTCTCGTCAGGTAGATCGAGGGTGTTTCTGCGGGCTTGCGGCCGAGCCCGAGTCGGTCCATACGCGCACAAAACTTGCTATATGCCCGTGCTCCCGGGTGGCGACTGAGTGGTTTGCGTCGCCAAAAAAGCACCACGCACACAAAAAGTAAACTCACGGCTCCACTAACCACGATCGCAAGCCCAATTTTCAGCGGTGTAATACGCCCCAATAAGCCTTTGAGCACAGACGCTTGCGTATCTGCATCGTAACCAACCAC
>JAQWQN010000191.1 GCA_029244465.1 Pseudomonadales bacterium | reverse complement strand
CAAAAACATCTTGATCGCCAAGCGTAATACCACAGTGGCGATGAAGCACCGCCAGATGCATAGCGAGCCGCTGATGATCTAAACCAACCGCGACCCGTTTCGGATAACCAGCTGAGACTTCATCTACCAATGCTTGCAACTCAACCAGTAACGGTCGGGTACCTTCCCAGGTTACGGTCGCTATACTCCCAGGGGAGTCAGTTGCTCCACGTTGTAAAAAAATTGCTGAGGGGTTGGCAACTTCCTTCATGCCCACATCGGTCATCGCGAACACGCCGAGTTCGTTAACTGCGCCAAATCGATTCTTGTTCCCGCGCAGGGTTCGATACCTTGATCCAGCAGGACTCTCAAGCATCATGAAGGTGTCAATCATGTGTTCGAGTACTTTCGGCCCCGCAAGCCCGCCTTCTTTCGTGATGTGTCCAACCAACACAACGACGGTGTCAGTTTGTTTTGCTAAACGGGTAAAAAAGCCGGCCGTTTCCCGCACCTGGGTTACCGATCCAGGCATTGAGTCGATCGACTCCATTTGCAAGACTTGAACCGAATCCAGCACCACAACCTCTGGCCGATTGAGTTCAATATGAGATGCGATCACCTCCGCTCGTGTTTCGGCCGCGACGTCCAACCCATCCATCGCTAATTCAAGTCGCTGCGCTCGCATTGCCAGTTGTTGTAATGATTCTTCCCCCGTCACATAGAGGACACCTCGCTCTTTAGCGAGCTGCGTGCAAACCTGCAGTAAGAGGGTGCTCTTGCCCGCGCCGGGATCACCACCCATAAGCACCACAGACCCCGGCACAAGACCACCCCCCAGCACACGGTCTAATTCCTTAAATGGCGTCGGTATTCGCTGGGCTTCCTGTGTTTCAATATCACCGAGCTTTTTGATTTGTGCTTTGGTACCAGCAAAGCCAATGCTCACCTCTTTGATCGGCGATACATTGATGCGGGACAGTGTGTTCCACGCCTGGCAGGCATTGCATTGTCCTTGCCACTTAGCAAAGTCTGCCCCGCAATCGCTGCATACATAAGCCGTCTTAACTTTAGCTTTGGCCACTAAACAAACTCATCATAGACATCTGAGGCTAGATTCTCGAACTTGGTGAGATTGCCGGTAAATTGCACACGCACTTTGCCAATCGGTCCGTTACGCTGTTTGCCGATGATAATTTCTGCCACACCTTTTGCGTCGGTATCTTCGTTATAAACCTCGTCGCGGTAGATGAAGAGGATGACATCCGCGTCCTGCTCGATCGCACCAGATTCCCGCAGGTCCGACATCATCGGCCGCTTATCCGGCCTCGATTCGAGCGCTCGATTCAGCTGTGACAAAGCAACCACAGGACAGCGCATTTCTTTCGCCAGTGCTTTCAGCGAGCGAGAAATTTCAGATATTTCTCCTGCCCTAGACTCTGACCGTTCGGCCGTCCGCATAAGTTGCAGGTAGTCGACGACAATCATATCGAGCCCATTCGATTCTCTAGATATGCGACGCGCGCGCGCGCGTACTTCGCCGGGGGTCAATGCTGGCGTGTCGTCCACATACAGGCGCTTGTCTCGCAGTTGGCTCACCGCCCCCGTGAATCGCGACCAATCATCATCTTGCAGTTCGCCTGTCCGCAGCCGCGTTTGATCAATTCGGCCCAAGCTCGACAGCATTCTCATGACGATTTGTTCAGACGGCATCTCCATAGAAAATACCAGCACTGATCCACCACTCATTACAGCATGTTCAGCCATGTTGATCGCGAAGGCGGTTTTACCCATGGAGGGCCGCGCAGCAACAATCACCAAATCTGATTTTTGTAGCCCGGCAGTCCGTGAATCTAAATCCGAAAAGCCCGTGGCGACACCGGTGATCGCACCCTTGGTGTTGAATAAAAACTCGACCTTCTCCACGGCCCGTGCGAGCAGAGGCGCGATCTTCTCCGGTCCACCGTCGTTGCCGCGATTCTCCGCAATCTCGAAAACAGTCTGCTCAGCCATCTCGACCAGCGTATCGGCATTCCGTCCTTCGGGTGTAAACGCAGCATCCGCGATTTTATTAGCAGCGCCGATGAGTTGCCTCATCATTGAACGCTCCCGAACAATTCTTGCATAGGCGAGAACGTTGCTCGCGCCTGGCGTCGACTCCGCAAGCTCTGCCAGATAGCCAACATCACCGGCCTTTTCGAGCAACGCTTCAGAGCGCAAACGTTCCGACACCGTCACTGCGTCCAACGGCTCATCGTGGTTCGCCAGAGCCATCATGGCTTCAAAAATAATCTGATGCTGAGGCCGATAGAAATCACGTGCAGCCACGATTTCGACCAAGTCAAACCAGGCCTCGTTATTCAGCATCAATCCGCCCAGCACAGATTGCTCAGCCTCGACCGAATGAGGTGGGACTTTCAGGCTGACCGTTTGGCTTTCAGATGCGTATTCAGGCATGGAACGAGGACAACTTGGGACAGGTGAGCGTGAGCGCTACCGGTATCGATTGCAAGAGCATAACCTGTGGAAAAGCTGGGGAAATCAAAGCGCGCAAATGTGCGCGCTCATCATATCCCGGACGGAGAGTTACTCTGCTACTACAGAAACAGTAACGTCAACCGTGACATCGGAGTGGAACTGGAGACCGATTTGATAGTCGCCAGCTTGGCGGATGACCCCTTCAGGCATGCGCACTTCACTACGCGATACCTCCTGGCCATCCTCAGTCAGCGCTGAAGCAATGTCTTGCGTACCCACTGAGCCGTATAGCCTGCCCTCTTCGCCGACCTTCACAACGATCGTCAATGTGTATTCCTCAAGCGGCGTCGCTCGAGCTTGGGCTGCACTCAGCTTCTCATCAGCAGCGGATTCAAGTTCCGCGCGACGTCCTTCAAAAACGCTGCGATTCGCTTCATTTGCTTGCACAGCCCGGCCCTTTGGAATTAGGAAATTGCGCGCGAACCCGGGCTTCACAGCAACCTCATCCCCTAAGTCACCAAGGTTGTTGACTCTCTCTAGTAGTATTACATTCACGCGGCTTCCCCTTACTTGTGCTGGTCAGTATAAGGCAGCAGGGCAAGGTAACGCGCCCGCTTGATCTCTGCAGCTAGACGGCGCTGAAAACGCGCCGACGTACCCGTAATTCGGCTAGGCACAATTTTACCAGTCTCCCCGATAAATTGACGCAGCGCATCTAGGTCTTTGTAATCGACTTCAGATTCTTTTTGGGCTTCTCGGATTCTTCGTCTGCTCATTCGCCTCGCTCCTGTTCTGCTACAGCGGCGCTTTCGGCAGGCTCCGCACTCGCTCCACTTTCGCCTTCTGGACTAGCCGGCTCATCTGCAGGCGCCTCATCGCGTGCCGCTCGCGCTGCGCGCGCGGCATATTCTTCCTCACGACGCTTATCGCGTTCTTTGTCTTTCTCTTGCTCTTTGAGTTCTTCTTCGTAGATCTTCGACGTGCCTATTTCCGGCTCCTGGCGTCGAATGATCATGCTGCGGATAACCGCATCGTTGAAACGAAAAGCACTCTCCAGCTCATCAAGGACGGTCTGATTGACCTCGATGTTGAATAAAATGTAGTGCGCTTTATGGATTTTTGCGACCGGAAAGGCCAGCTGTCGGCGCCCCCAATCTTCTGTTCTGTGCACAACGCCTTCACCACGTTCAATCATCGCGTGGTAGCGTTCAATCATGCCTGGCACTTGATCACTTTGGTCCGGATGGACCAAAAATACGATTTCGTAATGTCGCATTACGTCTCCTTTTGGTGTTGTCACCGAGTTTACACTCTGAGACATCACTTCCGCGGTATTACGCAACACTCGATCGCGACCAACGTGAAGTAAGGTTAATGAAGCCGCTGGCAGGCGGGCCGCGCATTGTAGGGGGCCGGTGAGGTCAACGCAAGCGCACTAAATCTTCAGTTTTGCACCAACTGCCTTTGCCGCTCATACAGTATTACGCCCGTTGCCACCGATACATTTAGGCTCTCAACAGAACCGAACATCGGAATTTTAACCAGTTGATCACAGGCTTCTCGTGTCAGCCTGCGCATTCCTTTGTCTTCACTACCGACGATAATAACGGCATTGTGCGCAAAGTCAGCGTCAGTAAGTAGCACTTCGGCTTCGCCGTCAGTCCCAACCAGCCAAAAGCCTTCTGCAGCCAGCTTCTTCAAGCATCGCGCGAGATTCGTGACTTCCACCACCAGGACCCCGTCCATTCCACCTTGAGCAGTCTTCAAGGCAACCGCATTAAGCGGTGCGCTATTGCGCTTGGGGAGTATCAAGGCGTGCACGCCAGCGCCATTCGCCGTCCGCAAACACGCGCCCAAATTGCGCGGATCTGTGATGCCGTCGAGAACGAGAATCGTATTCGGCCCCTGCCAGGTGGAAATGGCCTCAAAAAGAGCCTCTTCAGCTTCTAATCTGACCTCTAGGACCTCCAGCAAAACGCCTTGATGCACTTCACCGTCCGATAGTCGCCGACGAAACCAGGCAGACTCGACAGTCTGAAAGCGAACCCCGTACTCGCGTGCGAGACCAATCAGTTCGTTGACTCTCGCATCCCGACGCCCTTGTAGCAGGTATAGGCAGCGCGCCCGATCAGCAGAACCGCGCAGGGCGGAACGCACCGCTTGGATACCAAAAATATCGCTCACCTACGGCGACCTTTGCCGCGCCCGCGAGCACCGCGATTGCCGGGCTGTTTTTTTTCGCCTGGATTATCTTCAAGTAACAAATCAATTTTCCCTTGCGAGGGTTCTACCGACTGGACGCGGACGCGAAGTTTGTCTCCCATGACAAAACGTCGACCGTTCGTTTCTCCAACAAGGCTCATCGAGCGCGCATTAAAGCGGTAGTAGTCGCCGCCAAGAGACGAAACGTGTAACAGACCCTGAACAAAGTAACCGTCCAATTCCACGAAGAGCCCAAAATCCGTTACCGCCGCGATGAAGCCATCGAGCACTTCACCGACCTGAGCTGAGAGATAGTCACATTTCAACCAACCATCCACCATCCAGCCCGCGCTTTCAGCGCGCCGCTCATATTGTGATGTTCGCTCACCCAGCCAGGCGAGTTCGTCAACATCTGGGGCACCAGACTTCTTCTTCGCAACAGAAACCAAGCTCTTTATCGCTCTGTGGACCAGTAAGTCAGGATACCGGCGAATGGGCGAAGTAAAGTGCATGTACTCCTGCAACGCTAATCCGTAATGACCTTGGTTGTTAGGCGTATAGACCGCTTGTTGCATAGTCCGTAATGTCAGTTGCCCATATAGCCACAGGTTTGCTGTTTTAGGCAGACGCGACAGAGCGTCTTGGAGATCCTTTGGTGCGATCTCGCCTGGTGCTAATCGTACACCGGCATAAGACAACATCTGTCGGAGTTCATCGAGTTTCATACTGTCCGGAGGCTCATGCACGCGATAGAGGCTCGACAGGCCCGCCTCTTCGAGAAACCGCGCTGCGCAGACGTTAGCCGCTATCATTGCTTCTTCGATCACTTGATTCGCTACCAATCGTGCCATCGGTCTAATTTCTGCCACTGTACCGTTCTCAAGATGCAGTGAAGCCTCATGTGTGGGGAAATCCAAGGCACCTCGCTTTTCTCGAGCACGACGCAATGCCTCGTAGACAGCCGTTAGTGCGTCGACCGATTCGGTTACCGCATCAGACCAAGGCAGCGTCTTACCATTGAGAAATTTCTCAACCTCAGTGTAAGTCAGTCGAGCGTGCGAATAGATGAGCGCCTCGTAGAAGTCATGCCCCAGTACTTTCCCAGAGGAAGAAACCTGCATCTCGCACACGAGCGCTAATCGATGCACTTCTGGTTTCAAGGAGCATAACTCGTTGGAAATAGTTTCCGGCAACATCGGTATCACTCGTTCAGGAAAATACACCGAGGTCCCACGAACGAGCGCTTCTTGATCAATCGGTCCACCTGCTTGCACGTAATGGGCAACGTCCGCAATCGCGACAATGAGTCGCCAACCGTTTTGCTTTGGGCCGGCTTTGTTAGAGTCAGTTTGGCGTGGTTCTGCATAGACCGCATCATCGAAGTCTTTTGCTGTCTCCCCATCTATCGTGACCAAGGGTAGTTCTGTCAGATCAACCCGCTCTTTGAAACGCCCCGGTTGTACCCCCTTTGGCAACTTAGCGCTCGCTCTCAGTACGCTTTCCGGCCATGTTACGGGAATTTCGAACGCAGCAAGCGCGCTCTCGATCGCTTGATCAAGGACAGACTCACTATCGAGGACATCGGTAACGACCCCTCTGAGCCCTCTTCGGGATAAGCCGGTGACAAGTACAGACACAGTGTCACCGTGGCTGCCAACACCGGGCCTCTCGTCAAGCTCGATTCGACGTTTAAACTTACCTAGCCCTTCAACATACGCGAATCGGGTGTCTGTGTTCAGAATGCCAATAACCGGTGCTGGGCTATGTTCGACAACATTCGACAGCACCGCTCGATCACCGATGAGGGTATAGGCAATCTTGTCTCCAGACCGAAGAATGGCCCGACTCTTTTCTATCTCACAACCATCAACGAATAGGCTGGCACCCGTCTGTTCAACAAGCCCGGTGAGCAACGCCTGTTCGGCGCCGACGAGAGAATAGTAACCAGAAAGATTTTTGTTAATGTCGCCGGACCGTTCTAGGCCTTTAAGCATCTGGCGAAGTTGCGTGATATCTCGCGCCGAATCGGCGCCACTTTTTTCAACCAACCCTCGCCAGTCAATTTGACCGCCAGAATTTACGATCAGGTTGCGCACCTCTGTCGAAGTGTAGCGCGTTGAGCCGCGTTCTCGTCTTGAGACCTGCTTTTTCTTGTTTACCACGTACGTAGTAAACGTGTTGTTGCACCCAGACACAAGCCAGAGTCACAAACAATCAGCCTGAAAGTAAGAAGGCCTGCGCATGATTGACACCCGGTCGCAGATTTAAGTACAGTGCGCGGCCCTATCGGTCCCACAATGCCCAGGTGGTGAAATTGGTAGACACGCTAGCTTCAGGTGCTAGTGAGCTTCGGCTCGTGGAGGTTCAAGTCCTCTCCTGGGCACCAGGGTCTCGCAACACGGGACCCATGCCGCTTTACCGCCCGCGGTAACTTGCTGCTCTATCCTTCAGAATTTTAAATTTTTCAGGAACTGCCATCCAGCTCGGCTATGAGGACGTACGTTCGAGACCGTGATTTTCGGGCCGTTCCGCTTCTACAAAGACCCGCTTAATTCGATCGTCTACAGATTTAATGGCGCCATTGATCTCAGTCACTGCCGCTTCAAGCTCATCAGAATTGATGTCACTGACAAAGTCAGCTGAAACCGTAACGACAATGAAGTCTGGACCCATATGCAGTGTCGCGACTTCGTTTGTTGTGATAATGCGCGGATCGTTTGCCAGCTTTTCCGATATCGCGTTACGCACTTCAATACTGGCGCTCTCGCCGATCAGTAAGTTCTTTGACTCCAGTGCCAGGAAAAAGGCCGTGATGATGAGGACGACGCCAATCGCGATCGATGCCAATGCATCAAAAACCGCATTGCCCGTTATCTGAAAGAGTACCAATCCAAGCAGTGCAATTAGGAGACCTAATGTTGCGGCAGTATCTTCGAACACAACGACAAACAAGGTTGGATCTTTACCGTCTCGTACGGCCTTGGCAATGCTTTGGCGACCCCGGCTTTTATTGAATTCCTTGAAGGCGACGTAGAGTGCGCCAAGCTCAAACACCAGCGCAAACCCAAGCACCACATAGTTGATGAGAATGTTAGTGATCGGTTCACTATCAGAAAGGTGCTGCACGCCCTGGTAGATCGATGCCGTGCCGCCTAATGCAAAAATCAACATCGCCACGATAAAACACCAAAAATAGATTTCTTTCCCGTGTCCAAAGGGAAATTCTGGCGATGCAGGTTTGATTGACTGTCGAATCCCGAAAAGGAGAAGCACCTGGTTACCAGTATCCACCAAGGAGTGGATACCTTCACTCAACATCGCGGCACTGCCTGTATACGACGCTGCACCAAATTTGGTCACGGCGATCAGTGCGTTACCGACAAGTGCCGCATAAATTGCTTTCTTAGATGAACCTGCCATTTTCGTCAGACTTGTTAAAGCTTACGCAAAACTAAGGAACCGATCGAATAACCGGCTCCGAATGAGCAAAGCACACCGAGGTCGCCGCTGCGCAAGTCTTCATGATGGAGACTAAACGCAATTATCGATCCGGCAGAAGCTGTATTGGCATATTTATCCAGAACAATCGGCGCTTCGTTTGGTTCCGGGTCCCGCCCGAGCAGTCGCCGAGCGATCAGATCATTCATATTAATATTGGCTTGATGAAGCCACCACCGTTTTACGTCCGTCACCGCGTGTCCGGTTTCTTCAATCTGCCGAGTCAGATGCTGCGCAGCCATCGGACAGACTTCCTTAAATACCTTACGTCCGTTCTGCCGAAAGAGCTTGCTATCACCAAACGGATCCGAATCATCGGCATAAGAAAGATAGCCAAAGTCAGACCGGATGTTGTTGGAATATTGCGTAATCGCTTTGGTGCCGAGCACTTCATAAACATGGTCCGCACTTGCAGTTTCTGCGCGCTCTAAAATCATCGCGGTTGCCACGTCACCAAAAATAAAATGCCCATCTCGGTCACGAAAGTTTACCTGCGGGGTAGTCAGCTCCGGATTGATCACAAGAACACACCCGGAGGAACCGGCCGCGATCGCATCATAAGCACGGTGCAAGGCAAACGTCGCCGCGGAACATGCGACTAACATATCAAACCCAAACCCTTCAATGCCCAGCGCGGCTTGAACCTCAATCGCGATCGCAGGATATGCGCGCTGTGTATACGCACAGGAGACAACCACCATATCCACATCGGATGCAAGTTTGCCTGCAGCGTGCAGTGCCGCTCGAGCAGCGTGCAGAGCCATCTCCGCTTGGTGAGAGAGTTCGTCTGGTGAACGTTCCTGCATACTCGGGCGCATTCGGTCAATATCGAGAATGCCTTCTTTGCAGTACGTGTAGCGCTGCTTGATACCACTGGCCTTTTCTATGAACCCGGCACTCGACAGTGGCTTCTCTTCACAATGCCCAGCTGTGATCTCATCCGCGTGTTGTTCATTGTAACGAATCGCCCAACCGTTGTAGGCCTCCACTAGCTCTTCGTTCGTGACAAACTCTTCTGGGGTCCAGAGACCCGCACCACTAATGACGACTGAATGCATAAATTTATCTTAGGGGATCGGCAGATAGCCGTTTTTTTCGCCTTTGGTGAATACACCAACCGCATCATGCGCGTGCAAACTCTCGTGGTGTTCAATCCGAACCCAGAAATCACACCAGCGATCGTCTTCGCAAAAAGTAGACTTAAGTCGTCGCCCTGCGTCCTCAACGAACATCAGGTTTGTGCCATTGAGGCGTGCGAACTCCTGTTCATCCTCTCGTTTGACCGCGGCTTGAACCGGTGTTTTCAAGACTCCCTCAACCTGATCCACCAGATCAGTAATCGGAAGTTCATCCATGTCAGATGCCAGACGAACGAGTACCTTTGCAGTGCTTCTTTGGCTATGCGGCGTTGCTTTTATACCTTCCTCCGTGCCGAGCCAGGCTCGTACATCTGAAAACGTCACCTCCGCTTTTCCAGCGAAGTCAGCTTCAAACTGCTTCTGGACTATTTGCCGCGCTAGCGCTGCTGAACAAGGACACGTCGATGAGTACTGCACTTCGACAGAGAGTTCGAGGACGACCTCGCCCTCTAACAACGTTCCCTTCACCATAACGGGATACGAAGACCAGCCCTGGTTATCGCTAACGAGTGCATTGCGACGGACAAAGTGATCAAATTCAAACTGCACGAACGCGTTGGTGCTCAGGTCATGGTGGGATTCTAAGATGGAACCCAGCAATAGTTTCAACCCTGCCGCTGTAAGTGGCCTCTTCTCCGCGTGCGCATCGAGCAACAAGTACAAGCGCGACATGTGAATGCCTTTCGCGTGCGGGTCTGCAAGATTAACGTAAACTTGAACCATCGCTTGTACCGCCTTCGATACATCGCCATCTTTTACCAGCAACGGCTGGTGTACGTGGCTCATCCCGACCCAATCAAGAGTATCCTGAACTGCACTGAAGGCGCGGCGCGCGATGTCTGGCATATTCTGGCTTGCGACCAGTGTTGGCTTCGTCATAACAGCCCTCAGGCATTTACAAACAGGCCGTGGATTGTACACAAGTCAGGTGTCGAACGCCTGCAGCAGCATACGCTCAGTTTGTGTGAGGTATTACTGCCATGAGCTACTAACCGAGCGTATCGTATTCCTCTTCAATCAGCGCCCTTGCCTCAGTTTCGAGCATAACGGGCATGCCATCACGTACGGGATAGGCGAGCCGACTCGCCCGACACCACAGTTCCTGAACCTCCTTCTTATAGACTAAAGGCGCTTTGGTTACAGGGCAGACAAGTATTTCAAGTAGCTTCGAATCGACCATAAAAACCTCTACCCAAAGGGGTCGTTGAGGACAATGGTCTCTTTTCGATCCGGGCCCGTAGAGATCATATCGACTGGCGCCCCAACCGCTTCTTCAACCCTGCGGATATAGGCCTGTGCGTTAGCGGGCAGCGCTTCGACCGTGCGCGCGCCCAGCGTCGATTCAGACCAGCCAGGGACTTCTTCGTACACTGGGGTGACGGACTCGTAGTATTCGCTACCGAAGCCCGCGTCGGCTGCAACGCCATCCGCAATTTCGTAGTCCACACAAATACGTATCGTCTCAAGGCCATCCAATACGTCTAGTTTGGTCAGACACAAGCCTGAGATGGAATTGATCCGAACCGCCTGGCGGAGCGCCACCGCATCAAACCAGCCACAACGGCGCGGTCGCCCAGTCGTTGAGCCAAATTCATTACCCTGCTCTGCCAATCGAGTTCCTGTGTCATCAAAAAGCTCCGTCGGGAAAGGCCCGGAGCCAACCCTTGTTGCGTAAGCCTTCGTGATCCCAAGCACGTAATCTAGATACGTTGGACCAAATCCACTACCAATGGCCGTCCCACCAGCGGTGGTGTTTGACGACGTGACATAGGGATAAGTCCCGAGATCAATGTCGAGCATGGCACCTTGAGCCCCCTCAAAGAGGATGTTTTGGCCACCTTCTCGCAACCCGTGCAGAACCGGAACAACATCCCGAACCATGGGTTTGATTTGTTCCGCGACGGCGGCACAGTCGTCCAGCGTTTTTCGAAAGTCGACAGGCTTAGATTTGTAGTACTCAGACAGCATGAAGTTGTGATATTCCATGACTTCATTCAATTTGGTACTAAACGCCTGCCAATAGAACATATCACCAATACGCAGTCCGCGACGCGCTACTTTGTCTTCATAAGAGGGTCCAATACCACGACCTGTGGTACCTATTTTCTTGTTGCCGCGGGCTTCTTCGCGCGCGAGATCAAGCTGCACGTGATAGGGCAATATCAACGGGCAGGCTGGCGAAATGAGTAGCTTTTCTCGAACAGATACGCCTCGCTCCTCCAGAGCACGCACTTCTTTCAGCAATTCATGCGGCTCCAATACGACGCCGTTACCGATAACGCATTGAACGTCGTCATGCAGGACGCCGGACGGGATGACGTGCAGAACAGTTTTTTCACCATCAATCACTAAGGTGTGGCCCGCATTGTGACCACCCTGAAAACGAACGACCGCAGCAACCCGCTCCGTTAGGAGATCAACGATCTTTCCCTTACCTTCGTCACCCCACTGTGTACCGATGACGACTACATTTCGACCCATTGTTTGCTACCGTTATTATTTATTACTGTGAGTTTTTACGTGATCAATTACCTGCCAAGCACCATCAACGATGACCAATAGTCGTCGGCAATTCTCCGGGATGGCTTCGCGCTCGGTAAGAGCAACGCGCACGCGTTCACCTTCGGTCCGAAGGCATGCAACCTTGGCCAATCGTGCTGCCCGTTCGTCGGCACCGCCAGGCTCTGTTGCCACAAACGGCGCAAAGATGATGTCCTGGTTTTGCCCGCCCTTGGAGAGCAACGATTTGAGATCCATATCGAAGCCAGTCGCTGCTCTAGCACGCCCAAATGCCTCACCCACGCCGTCATAACGGCCTCCTTGGGTCAAAGCTCGACCATGTTCAGGGTGGTAGACCGCAAAAACGGGTCCATTGTGATAACCGTAACCAGAGAGTTCGGACACATCTATGCGAACGCTCATTTGCGCGTCATTTACACACACTAATCGGGCTAACTGCTCTAGCTCATTTAGAGCAGCAACGACAGAATCCCCAGCTCCCTCGAGCCGATCTCGCGCGTGTCTGATGCTCTCAACATCGCCCATCAATAACGGCAGGTCCACTAACATGTGAGCCAGTGCCGAATCAGGCATTAAAGCCGCGATGTCCGCTTGTGACTTGCGCTGAATACAGGCAAAGAGCTCACTCTCATCAATCGTATCGCCGGCCGCGATGAGATCCGCTACGAGTGATCGATAGATGCCCATGTGGCCGATCAACAGAACAGGATTTTCGATCCCGGCACTTTGTACGGCAGCCATCATTAGGCCGATCACTTCTGCGTCCGCCGCAATCGATGGAGACCCAAATAGTTCTGCGCCTACTTTAAACGGGACGCGCGAGCTTTGTGTAAGTTGTGGGTTGGCGAACACGACGTTACCCGCATAACAAAGTCGTTGAATATCATCGGTGACTCGACTGTGGGCATCGATTCGAACTGCCTGGGAGGTCATATCCGCCCGGACACCAAGCTGCTTGCCGGAAACCTGGTCAACGACTTTGAGCGTTTGTAGGTCTAGATCCTCGCCGCTACCAACGCGCAGAGCATCCAAATATTCAATGACTGGAGGTTCGACGTAGTCGTAGCCCCACGAAACAAACAGGTCTAGAACTTTTCGTCGAAGTACTTCTAACTCCCACGCATCAGGCGGCAACAATTCATCTACCCCGCGAGGCAGGCGCCAGTAAGTCTTCATGTCACTTTGTTGCGCCGGTGCTGGCTCTTACGCGCGGACGGTTATCACTCTCTAACCGCCACTTTTTTCCAAATATTTGAAAAACTCGCTGTTCGGATCCAAGATCAGCAAATCACCCTTGTCCTTAAAGACCGTAGTATACGCATTGATTGACCGATAGAAGTTATAAAATTCAGGGTCTCTGTTAAAGGCCATTGCATACGTGGAAGCCGATACAGCATCACCATCTCCACGTATCTGCTCACTCTCGCGATACGCTTCTGCTTCAATGACGACCGCTTCGCGATCCGCGCCAGCGCGAATTTCTAATTCCCGTTCGCGGCCCTCCGCCCGATACTGACGCGCCTCGATTTCTCGTTCCGAGTTCATGCGATCATAAACTGCGCTCGATACTTCTATTGGCAAATCAATTTTCTTAACCCGGACATCAACCACCTCAACACCATACTCGCGCATCACTGTATCGAGATCGAGCCGCAGCTCGCTCATCAATAGGTCTCGCTGACCGGATACAACTTCTTGCATATCGCGGCGACTGATTTGGTTACGTAAACCTTCATTGACGCGTTCTTGCAGCAAACGCTGCGCCCTTTCTATTTCAAAGGAAGCGCGCTCGTAAAACTTCTGAACTTCAGAAACCTTCCACTTCACAAACGAGTCGACAATCAACGGCTTCTTTTCCAGCGTGTAATACGTTTCTGGTTCAGAATCCAGTGTGAGTACTCGCGCGTCGAACTTCTTCACTTCTTGCGCAATGGGCAATTTGAAATGAAGCCCAGGCTGCAAGTCTGCCTCAACGATGTTACCAAACTGCAGGAGGATGGCGCGTTCAGTCTCCTGCACCCGATAGAGCGTCGAAGACGCTAGGGCGACAGCCGCTAGTATTAATATGATGCCGATCAGTGTTTTTGTAGACATATCTATACCTGTTAGTTTCTCAAGCGACCGTTAGCCGCTCGGTTTCCTGTCTGTTCACGCAGTCTGCGCTCAACCTCATTTTCGATCATCGTTTCATCGACACGACCGGTCTGTCGCTGTTTTGTGAGTTGATCGAGTGGCAAATAAAGCAAATTGTTACCACCCTCGACGTCGACCATTACCTTGCTGGAGTTAGTGAACACTCCCTCCATTGCATCGATGTATAGCCGGTCACGTGTGACGTCTTTGGCAAGCGAATACTCGGTCAATAACTTTTCAAATCTGTTCGCCTCACCTTCCGATCTAGCGACGACCTGGTCACGATAAGCATTCGCTTCTTCGACTTGTCGTTTGGCACGACCACGGGCCTCCGGGACTACCTGCTCCAGATAGGCTGTCGCTTGGTTGATATAACGTTGCTGGTCTTCTTTTGCCTTTTGTACGTCATTGAACGCATCCTCAACCTGCGAAGGTGGTGCGCTTCGGTCGATGTTGACCTTTTGCAAAAAAATTCCCGTGCCGTAGATATTAAGATAATCCTGCAATCTTGACTGCACTTCTGCCGCAATCGCTTCGCGACCATCCGTGATCACTTCATTCATCGTGGCACTGCCAACTACGTGTCGTAGCGCACTTTCTGTAGCATTCGTCAAACTGCCTTCGGGGTTATAGACGTTCACCCGAAAGGCAATCGCATCGTCGACAACCCACTGGACGGTCAGACTGACATCGACGATGTTTTCATCCTCGGTCAACATCAGCGATTGGTGTCGATGTGAGCGGACTTGGGTCACGTTAACCACATCGACTTCATCAATGAGCGACGGATTCCAATGCAAACCAGGACCTTTCAAATCAGTCAAGACTTCGCCGAACCGGTAGATCACACCACGCTCTTGCTGGTCAATTTGGTAAATGCCGGTGAACCCATAGACCGCGATTAGCACAAACGCTATAAGACCAACTATGCCAGCGGACAAACCGCTTCCGCCGCCCGTAGATCGGCCACCGCCACCGCGACCACCAAAGATGCCCGACAGCTGACTTTGTAGTTTGCGAATCGCTTCATCCAAATCTGGCGGTCCTTGATCACCGCGGTTACCCCAGGGATCTTTACCGCCCGAGTCGCCACCGTCATTCCATGCCATCTATTTTTCTCCGAAAAACCTAAGTTTTTTCTGTTTGGTCGGTCTAGTTCGTAGTCCGAGTATTTGCTTCATTCTCTAATCCGAAATTCTAGGGAGCGCAGTACTAGTACGCAACAATACTTGTGGCGAGTTTTCGAGTTGATCGATGAGTTTATTATCCGCCTGCAGGGTCAATTGTAGACTACCATCCTCTAATAATACCTCATCTAAAACCGCTCCAGAACGATACAGCCAGGCTCTTGTTTTGCCGTCGGCAGAATCTAGGACCACCTCGTGCGGAGAGGCGACCCCCAATGAATCGCCGATTGTCGTGATGAGCCGATCCAGGCTATTTCCAGTCAAAGCACTCACGGGTATCACGTCGATTCTACGCCCTAAATCACATGGTTCGAGATGCGGGTATTGATCGACCAGATCCGTTTTATTGAGTGCAACGACTTCGGCTACCGATCCAGCCCCAATATCGCGCAGAACTTGACGCACCTGGCCGACTCGCTCATTCATCAGTGGATCCGAGGCATCAACAACATGCACCAGCAAATCAGCCTGCGCAACCTCTTCCAGCGTCGCCTTAAAAGCCTCGATAAGCGCATGTGGCAATAAACTCACAAACCCTACCGTATCAGCCAGCACAACATCTGTCAGTCCGGGGATCACAATCTTCCGCGTAGTCGGGTCTAACGTTGCGAATAACTGGTCTTCGGCATAGACATCTGCACCGGCGAGCCTATTGAAAAGCGTGGATTTGCCAGCGTTGGTGTAGCCCACCAGAGTAACAGTGGGGACACCGCGCCGATAGCGTCCGCGACGATTCTGGGCTCTGCGTTTTTCCACATCAAGCAATTTCTTTTCCATTGCTTTAACCCGCTCGCTCAACATCCGTTGGTCCATCTCGATCTGCTTCTCACCAGCACCACGAAGCCCGATACCACCCTTCTGACGATCCAGGTGAGTCCAACCACGAACCAATCTGGTCTGCGCATGCTTGAGCTGAGCAAGCTCTACCTGCAGCTGCCCTTCGTGACTTCGGGCTCGATCTGCAAATATGGTGAGAATCAGCTCTGTACGTGTGATGACCCGACAATCCAGCGCTTGCTCCAGGTTTCTCTGCTGGCCTGCATTCAGTTCGTGATTAACGAGCAGTAAATCTGCGTCACTCTGGCGCAACAACAACTTCACTTCCGCAACTTTGCCTTTGCCAACATAGGTTTGCGGGTTGGGCGCATCGCGTGGCGCCAAGATTGCCGCAACAACATCAATCCCCGCTGATTTCGCCAGTTCCGCAAACTCGGCTTGCTCCGGATTGACCTCGCGCTTAAGCACAATTTGCAATATGACGGCACGATCACCAATTTCGGGACGCTCAAACAACATCGCAGTTTTTTAGTTACTCAGTTGCTGTCCAAACGCCAAGTCGCTCCGGTCCGGAACGCGCTCCAGGATTGGAACGTATGAGTTTGAACTATTCTTCTTCGATAGCAGGCGCCAGTTGCACATTACGAGCAGGTACAATAGTGGATATCGCATGCTTATATACCATTTGACTAATCGAATTCTTCAGCAATACAACAAATTGATCAAACGACTCAATCTGCCCCTGCAATTTGATGCCGTTCACCAAATAAATAGATACGGGGACGCGCTCCTTGCGCAAGGCGTTTAAATAAGGGTCTTGTAAGCTGTGCCCTTTTGACATTGTGCTCTCCTTTCACACTGGACCACTCCAAGTGATACCGAGAGTAACATACGATGTTTTGATATGTACTAGCTCTAGCGCTTGCCCAGATCTTCGATAACCTGTGCGGCTATCTGTTTCGGTGCTTCTTTAACGATTGAGGTCAAACCTGACCACTGACGCAACCAAGTCATCTGACGTTTGGCCAGCCGTCGTGTTGCAGTTGCCGCATCAGCGACAAATTCGTCATGCGTCGTGACACCGTCTAAGTGCTGCCACGCTTGTCGATACCCAACCGACCGCATCGATGGCAGGCCCAAATGAAGGTCATCGCGAGCCTTCAACGCCGTCACTTCGTCAAGAAACCCGAGCGACAACATCCGCTCCAAACGTTGTCGAATGCGGTTATGTAGGCGCATTCGATCTGAGGGCATTATGCCGTAGGTATGAACCTTCGCACCTAACCGATCGGTCGCGCCAGCACCGGATCTTTTACGCCATAGCTCAGAGATCGGTTCCCCCGTCATGCGCATAACCTCGAGCGCTCGAAGCAATCGCTGTGGATTGTTGGGATGGATTTTTTGCGCAGCGACCGGGTCCAAACGCTCGAGTTCCGCCCACAAAGCCTCCTTACCTCGTTCTTCCATTTCGAACTGAAGTTCGTTTCTTAACTCAGGATTTGCGTGCGGCAGCTCGGCAATCCCTTCGATAAAGCGCTTCGCGTAGAGCATCGTGCCGCCCACCAAAACGACCGTTTGGCCTTTGGCTAAGGCGATCTTAATGAGGTGATCCGCATCCAAGACGAAATTCGCAACCGTGTAGGAATCTACCGGATCCCGGATATCGACTAGGCTATGCGGATAGTTGGCCAGTTCTGCAACTGTCGGTTTGGCCGTGCCAATGTCCAAGCCTTTATAGACTAGCGCCGAGTCAACGCTCACGAGCGCGACGCGCTGAGCCCCACCCAAAGTATCGTAGAGGTTCATCGCCGCTGCAGTTTTCCCTACCGCTGTCGGACCCAGCAATAATATGACACGGCCCGACATTACTGGCCTCGATAAAAGAGCTTGTCTAGGTCATTCATACTCTGGGTGAAATAGGTCGGTCGGCCGTGGTTACACAATCCAGCGTTCTCAGTCTGTTCCATCTCTCTAAGCAGTGCATTCATTTCCAAGATCGACAATTTTCGATTCGCTCTAACAGACCCATGGCACGCTACACTAGCAAGCAGGTCAAACTGACGACGACGCACCTCGTGACTGCTACCCATCTCGCCTAAGTCGTTCAGTACATCAACGACTGCAGCTTCTATATCTTTTTGCGGTAACAAGGCTGGGATTTCCCGTACGGTGACCGCTTGGGGACCAGAGCGCTCTATCACAAGTCCCGCTCGCTCTAATTCTTCTGCCATATCTTCAACGATGTCAGCTTCTGCGGCACTAACGTCAAGCGCGATCGGCACAAGTAGCAATTGACGCATCATACCGTCGCGCTCAACCTGAGCTTTCATTTTTTCGTACGTAATGCGCTCGTGCGCAGCATGCATGTCCACCATCACCATGCCCTGCGTGTTTTGCGCCAACACGTAAACACCGTGCAGTTGCGCAATCGCATAACCGAGTGGCGGCACGCTCACTTCGCCCCCTTGCAACACGTCGGCGACCCAATCTGGTTCAGCCTCTGCAACCAGCTGGGCGATGCCCCCCACAGGGGCAGCCGATCCTTGTGTTTTCATCGAACCCAGTAGCAGGCCACTCTGGTTGAAGTTACGCTGATGCAGCGTCTGACGCGATTCGTCTGCGGAAAGATGCCCACCAAGCACCGCTGGTTCAACGGAAAGCGCTTCTGCTGACGGTCGCACGTCACGCAGTGCTCTGTTGAGGCTTGCGAAAATGAAGTCGTGCACGCGTCTGGCATCTCGGAAACGAACTTCGTGCTTCGTTGGATGAACATTGACGTCGACGTAGGCTTCTGGCAGTTCTAGAAAGAGAACAAAAACCGAATGTCGGCCATGAAACATCACGTCTCGGTATGCCTGTCGGATCGCATGCCCAACCAGCTTGTCTGTTATCGCACGACCATTAACGTAAAAATATTGTTGGTCTACCTGGCGACGATGATGAGCCGGCTCTCCCACCCACCCATGCAAACGGTATTCGTCGTGCTCTTCATCAATCACGATACTTTCATCCACGAATGGCTTACTCAAGACTGCGCCAAGGCGTTCGTTGATCCGGCCCGGCGGTAGCTGCAAACTCTTCGCGCGTGATGCTGACGACATTTGCTCTAATTCAAAGCCGACCTCCATGTGGGCCAAGCTCAAACGGCGGACAACTTGGTCGATACGCGCAACCTCCGTGCGCTCAGTTTTCAGAAACTTTCGACGAGCCGGTGTGTTAAAGAAAAGATCGGACACTGCAACCGTGGTTCCGACTGGATGCGCCACAGGTCGTTCTGCCATAAGTTGGCCGCCGTGCACTTCGCGCAACGCACCCATCTTTGCTCCAGCAATTGCAGAAGTGATTCTTACCCTTGCAACCGAAGCGACACTCGCTAAGGCCTCGCCCCGGAAACCTAGCGTGGCCACCCCAAGCAAGTCTCGAGCATCACCTATTTTACTGGTGGCATGTCGCTCTAGTGCTAACGCTAAATCTTCCTCTGGGACACCAGACCCATTGTCTCGAACTGAGACTAACTCACCGCCACCGCCACGGGTTCGTATTTGGATTTGATCAGCGCCGGCATCAAGGCTGTTTTCGATGAGCTCCTTAACGATCGATGCGGGTCGCTCGACCACCTCTCCTGCCGCAATTTGATCTGCGACGAATTGCGAGAGTCTATTTATCCGACGCGGATCGCCCGTCGCACCCAAAACTATGCACCTCCAGGAATGCGCAGAACTTGACCAATACGGATTTTGTCTCCGCGCAACTCATTGTGGCGGCGCAACATTCCGGAACTCACCCCAAATCGTTGAGCGATCGCTGAAAGCGTATCACCGCGAACAATTGTATATCTGAACTCTGCACCCAGGCTGCGCTGGGCAAGCAGTGTCCCGGGCGGTGGATTTGCTCTCATGAACTGCTCAATGCCACGGGCAACCGCCCGGGCCACTTTATCTTGGTGCTCAGCTTGCGACAGTTGCCGTGCCTCATCAGGATTGGAGATAAACCCGGTTTCCACCAAGAGCGACGGCATGTCCGGCGACTTCAGCACGACAAACGCGGCCTGCTCAACCCTGCTTTTGTGCAATTTGGTAATCTGTCCTAAATTCGCAAGTACCGCCTTACCGGCATTAATGCTCTGCGAACGATTGGCATCCATCGACAGATCAAGCAATACCTGCGCAAGCACCGGGTCTTTGTCGCCTAAACTCACATCACCAACACCACCTAATAGGTCTGAGCGATTTTCCCGTTCGGCCAACCAAGCCGCGGTCTCGCTCGAGGCACCCCGATCAGATAGCGTATAAACGGATGCGCCCTTCACGTTAGCAGACTTAAATGCGTCCGCATGAATCGAGACAAAGAGATCGGCACGACTCTCGCGTGCGATCTGCGTCCTTTTACGGTGTCCGAGGTAATAATCGCCCGTTCGGGTCAGCACGCCGTCAAATCCGAGCTTACCATCGAGCTCTCGAACGATCCGCTTGGCCAGCTGGAGCACGACCCGTTTCTCATAGACTTTGTTCGGCCCAATCGCGCCAGGGTCATCACCGCCATGCCCCGCATCAACCGCAATCACTATATCGCGACTCTCCGATCGGCGCGGTTCTCGCGTAGCCACCACCGCTTGTGCCTTGACAAGCAAGTCCACGACCAGTCGATGCCCATATGGTTCGATCGGGCGCAGGGTAAACGCTTTCGGGTCTAGCGCTTCTTTCGTCTCAATGACAATCCGATAATTGTTGTTTCTTTGTCCAGCACGGAGCCCAGAAACTCGCTTTCGACCTACCGCAACAACACTCGGATCAAAGCTGATTTCGGGTTGCACATCGATCAAGTCGACAACGACACGCTCAGGCTCCTTGAGGCTAAAAACGTTGTATTTCACGGCGTGGGAAGTATCAAAAACCACGCGCGTAGAATCTGGCGCCTCATGCATACGCACGCCTTCCAACGTAACCGCGCGCACGCTGGACGCGGACAAAGCGAGCATAAACACAAAGAGGAAGTGGCCCCACGAGCGCATCCTGCTGGATTGGTTAGACGTCAAAATCATTAAACCGTACAGTTACCTTGCGTTCATCAACCGCTTGCGTGACTTCAAGCTTTACGACTGCTTGCTCCCTCGGCAGCCAACCTTCAGCTCGCTCTGGCCACTCGATTATCTTGAGACCCGGCCCATCGATAATTTCATCAAAACCGACAAACAGTAATTCCTCGGGGTCGTTGATACGATACAAGTCAAAGTGATACGCATCTTGACCACCAAGACTATAGGGTTCAAGCAACGTATAGGTTGGGCTCTTAACGACCCCTGAATGCCCAATCGATCGTAATATCCCACGAACTAGCGTCGTTTTCCCCGCGCCGAGCTCACCCTGCAGCAACACCAGCGCAGAACCGCGAAATTTATCGAGTAGCGTGCGCCCGAGGCGCTCGCCAAATTGTACGGTTGCGGCCTCAGAGGGAAGGTTTTCCGTCAACATGTAGTCATCAATCCCCATGAATCACGCCAGGCAGAGCCCGAATCACATCTGTCGCCAACAAACTACGCATGCCGACGCTTGCCGCAGCTTGATCGGCTGCCGCTGAATGTAGCGCGATGCTCAAAGAAAACAAACCATCCAGCTCTTTCTTCGACTCTCCCTGCCGGACTGCGGTCGCGAGTAAGCCACCAACGATGCCACTCAGCACATCCCCCATGCCTGCAGTCGCCATACCAGGATTACCGTGCCGGCAAACCTCAACACGATCCGACAAGCGAACGATCGAGCCCGGACCCTTAAGGTTCACCCGAGCTTGGTAACGCCTGGCGATCTCATTTGCGCATGCAACTCGATCGTCATCTATCTCCCCGACTGTAACTCCGATTAATCGAGCAGCCTCGGCGCTATGGGGAGTTACAAAAAGCTCCCCACCACCCCATGACTGTGCATTCGCTAACCAAAATAGACCATCCGCATCCAACACGGTTGGCTTACCAGAAGCTTCTACCAACTCGTAAAGCGACCGACCCCAGGCACCTCTACCTAGCCCGGGACCGAGCACAACCAAATCGATCTGATTAAGCTTTACGGCCAGTCCGTCTCCTTGCGGATCAATCGTCATCGCTTCGGGCAGGCGCGCCACCAATGCCGTACTATGCTCTATCCGGGTCGCGAAACTGACCATACCAGCACCAACCCGAAGTACCGCTTCTCCTGCCATTGCAACAGCCCCTGGCATCCCAAGGTCTCCGCCAACAACAAGTACATGCCCCAGTTCATGCTTATAGGCATTATCTGCCAGTGGCTTCAAGTGCGCTGGATCCCAGCGGCATGACTGCGCCGACGGCGATGTGTAGAGTCTCTTCGGTACGCCTAGACCCGCTAAATGCACCCGACCAGAACGAGATTTGCCCGGTCCAGTCGCGGTGCCTAATTTCTGCGAGATAAAAGTGACAGTGTGATCTGCTTGGATGGCAGACCCGGCCCGGCCAGTAGATGCGTCAACGCCGGAAGGTACGTCAACGCTGACTACAGAGATGCCACTTGCGTTGATTTGCTCTATTGCACGCACATAGGCGGGTCTGACCTCGCCTTTAAAACCCGTGCCAAGCATCGCATCGATGACAACGTCATACTGACTCGGGTCAGCATCTACCTCGAGTATCACCACGCCCGCACTTCTCGCTCTTGCTTCGGCGAGAGCAACATCACCCTTTAAGTCCTCAGCCGAAATCAAAGGGAGTACTGACGGTTTAAGACCCTGTTCTTGAGCTAATGCTGCCAGAAGATAGCCATCTCCAGCATTGTTTCCGCTACCACAGACGATGAGCAACCTCATCGCTTCGGGGTATTCAGAGACGACGACATCCAACGCCGCGCGGGCCGCGCGGCACATCAAATCTATGCCATCTATCGGCAGACCAACTCGTGCCGCTTCATCTAACGCCTGGCTAGCTGGGCCGTCATAGAACCCGTCAACCGGGTCACCGTCTGTCGAAATGTCGTTAATTTGTTCATTCACTTGGCCTGTAAGGCTTCACATTATACTGTGCACTTCCATGGATAGCGGCACTGAAATAGATCTTCCGACCCGAGCCGAGCTCGCAAGCTGGGCTAGTGCACTCGGTTTCGATGCCCTTGG